>NZ_JAHQUY010000009.1 GCF_019052365.1 Leyella stercorea | reverse complement strand
AAACACAACAAGACTCCGTTCAATGCAATTCAAGCCTTATTTGAGGCTTGATACCCCGCCATGCCCTTTCGCTGAATAGTTACTTGTTGCTCAGGATATTATAAATAATGTTAAACTAAAGTGTTGCGGAATTAAGGATAAAGATGAAGAAATTAGTTTTCTCTATGTTGCTTTTGTGCTGTGGAGTTCTTTCGATGAACGCACAAGCAAAGTTTGAGCATGCACAGACCCGAATTCAGGAGGGTATGTCTGAGTTTTTCGTGCGTCCAGTGGTCGCTGAACTTCAAATGTTGGAAAAGGAATGTCAGGAGTGGACCTTCAACGTTTTGCCTGGAGTCTCTTTGAATGAAATCAACATGAACATGCTTGAGAACGCTAAAGCTAATGCAGCCTTCAAGGCAGCCAAGCTGGCGGGCGCAGACATCATCCTTGGTGCAACATTCTATGTTACAAACAACGAAAAGATGAAAGGTCTTGATGTGACGGTGCGCGGATATCCTGGCAAATACATCAACTTCCATAACTATGGAGAAGGTCAGCATGGCGCAGATGACTCTAAGTGGATTACTCCGTTGCAGGAAGGTGCACGTATACGCGCCATCTCAAGCGACCAGAAACAGAATAAAGCTATTGGCAATAAGTAAACGATTTAAATAAAACAACAAAGTTATGAAAAAGATTTTTGCATTGGCCATTGCCTCATTGATGAGTCTCGGAGCATCTGCCCAGCTCATCTCGTCAAATACAATGACCTATCACAAGGAGAAGGGCAAAAACTACAATCGCTTAGGAGTGTCTTACAGTTCTATCAGTCCCGATGTTGATGGCGCAGATGCCGTAAGCGGTTTGTCTTTGTCTTGGACAAAGGGCATCTCTGTTTCTGGAAGTCTGCCGTTGTTCGTTGAAACCGGTATCGGTGCAACTTACGGTTTTGATGATCCCTCGCCGTTGATTCTTTCAGTTCCGGTGAATGTAACATACAAGATTCCGGTAACAAGCAAGATCAATATTGCGCCGTTGTTGGGCGTTACTCTGAACGGTAACTTGGCTTCTGACGACGACTACATGAAGTATTTTGCTATGGGTTGGCAAGTTGGTGCAAACTTCGAGTTGGGCAAGTTCTATGTAGGTCTCAGCTATGGTGGCGGTTTTATGGACTTTGCTAACTCTGAAGACGATTACGATGGTTATTATGATCATGGTTACAAGTACAAGCTTAACGCTTTCAGTGCCACAGTTGGTATCGTATTCTAAGTAAAAAACGTTACTAAAAAATAGTCTGTCCTGCTTTAAAAGCTGGACAGACCTTTTTCATTTCATACAAAATGTGAATAATATGAAAGGTGCTATTATTGCCGTATTGCTGATGATACTGCCATGTGCCGCTATCACAGCCGAAGAGAAATATCCTTTAGTGAAGGAAGGCAACAGCTATGTGTGTACTGGTGCCGAGCCGTGCAAGCTTGATGAGAATACCACATTCGGAAGCGCTATGCTATGGATGATGGATCACAATATAGACGCAGAGAAAAACGCTTTGAAATCTGATGTAAGCAAGAAGTCGATAGGTCTTAACTATACAATATCAGAAGGCGAGAGTGCTGACAAAACTTTTTCGTTTCATCTTGATATGGAAGTGAAGGACGGCAAGATAGCGTTTCTAGTGAAAGATGTGAAGTGTACGCCCAAGGGTGTGATTGGTATGTTCAAGACCCTGTCGTTCGACAAGATGAATCTCACGAAGAAACCGCAATACAAGGAGTATGTTGACAAGTTTGCTGTTCTTTGCGACAAGTTTATGCAGACAATGTTGACGGAAATTCTTAACGCCGATATTAAACTGAACAATTGGAACTCAATCGTAGAAGGCAAAGTGGTTAAAGGCATGACAGCTAATGAGGTGAAACTGGCGATGGGTATTCCTTTGTCAATAACAGAAAATTCACAGCGAACGATGTGGTCTTATGTGTCTGGCGCTGTGGTCATGTTTGAAAAAGGAGTAGTTACCGGAGTCATCAATTAATATTGATCATAATCTCATCCCATATATTGTAATGATTGATATTTAATGATATGGGATGTTCAAAAAAAACTAGACTGATACTGTTAAATTAAAAGAGCACACCAGTTTGCATGTGAATGTGTTCGGGTGGTTAAAAGGCTGGCAGACTCGGCGAATGAGCCGATCTGCCAGCCTTGTTTGTTATTTGTTTTGCAAGTTTTATCCCACCGCCAGCGAGTAGAGGAAGAACATCCAGTGGGCGGTGATGGCAGCGACGAGTCCGCCGCAGAAGTGGGCGAGGATAGCCTTCGGCGTGAGGTCGCGGTAGCCGAGCGAGTCGAGCATGGCGGTGTGAGTGCTGAGGAAGCCGCTCCAGCACATGCCGATGGCGGTGAAGACGGCGATGGCGTTGCCGTCAATCCAGCCGTGCGCTATGAAGTTGGGTATCAGGCTGAGCGCAGCGCCTACAGCACCGAGCGCCGTGATGGGGAACGCCACGAGGTGCGGGTCGTGGAAGCCGAAGAGCCACTCGAACACGAAGTCGATTTTGTTGGCAAGCCACGGCAGCAGCTCCACACCCTGATAGGCGGCGCCCGTGTACGAGCCGTCGGCAGACGCGCCGAACGTGAATATCATCACGAACGTAGAGATGATGAGCACGCCGGGGATGATGGCTATGCCCACTTCAACGCCGCTGCGTCCGCCGTCGAGCATGGCGTTGAGCAGGCGTATGAACACGGTCTTCTCTTCTTGCGCACCTTCCTCTTTCTCTTCTTCCTCTATGTCCTCCTTCGACACGGCGTCCTCCGTGGCATACTGCGGATAAGCCTTCAGCACGAAGCGCTGCATGAGGCGCGTAGAACAGACGCAGCCGAAGCAGGCGCCGAGCAGACCGATGAGTGGCGCGGCGTAGTAGCCCTGACTCGCCATGAACACGATGACGAGCAGACCCATGCCGAACGCCGTACCGAAGTTGGTGAGCGAGATGAACTGGTATTTCTTGAAGTAGCTTGCGAAGCGCTTGTCGTGTGCAAGCGAGATGATGGCGGGGTTGTCGGAGAGGAACGTCATCACGGCGCCCAGCGACGTCACGCCCGGCAGGTTGAAGATAGGTCGCATCAGCGGTCGCAGCGTGCGTTCGAGCAGCGTAACCACGCCGAATTCCACGAACACCCTGCCTATGGCGCCGGTTATCACGCAGATGCTCATAAGATAGAATACGGTGTTGAGCAGCAGGTCGTGCGCCGTGCGCATGATGGTGTTTAGCATGTTGGGCACACCCATCACCATGCCCAGATAGCCGAAGAGCACCACTACGCTGGTGATGCACCAGATGCCGCTCGGGATGAGCGCTTTGCGTTTAGAATTGTTCTGTTTCATAAGGGTTCGTTTAATAGTTAGTAGACGTGACGGTTGAGGTTTGTGGGCAACCGCCGTAACCATTCGCAAAGATATGAATAAATACTGAACGGCGCATGCCAACATCCGATATTTTTTTCGGTTGGTATTCGTAAGCATTGTTTTAGATATAGTTCGTAGTGGCAAACAGCTTCGTATAAATACAAAAGAAAGTGACGAAAGGAACTGTATCCTTTCGTCACTTTCTTTGTGATTTGTATTTGGAAATTATTAGTTATTAATTATTAATTGGTTGATTGAAATCGTACATCTTCATAATAATATGAAGCATGCTTGATAATTAATAATTAAAAATTAATAATTACTAATTGTTAGAAGTGTAACTTCGTACCGATGCTGAACTTCAGCTCGCCGTTAGCCGGCTCCTGGTCCTTCACCTGGTCGATCGACTTGGCGTGTACCACCGCTGCCGGCTCTGCGTATATCTCGAAGTGGCGGCTCAAGCGGAAGCCAGCCTGGATAGCTGCGTGTACGCCCGGCACAACCTTCGTCTTGTGCATGTCGCACGAGTTTACGCTGAGCTGCGCGCCAAGCATACCCGTCACCTGGAACAAGCGGTCGTCGCTCTGTTCGCCAGTGATGGCGTTGCGCATGTTCATCATATAGTCGGCTGTAACGGCTGTGATGTGGTCGGTGTAGCTGAGTCCGTTCGCACCACGCTTGGCGAATGTCTCGCTCACGCTGCCGTGCACACCATGCACACCATTGAACCAGTGGCCGTAGCCAGCCTGCACGTTATATGTGAGCTTGTGCTGAGCGTGCAACTCGCTGAAGCTGCCCGAGAAGAGTCCGGCGCCACCGCCGATAGTGATGAAGTTCTTCTCTTCGGGTGCCTCCTTAAGGTCGCTTGAACCCTTGTCGCGGTTCATCGTGTAGTCGAGACCGACGAGAGCGCGCGGCGTCACACGACCCCAGTTGCGGTGCATGAAGCGGTCTGACAGCTCGTAAGCCATCTGCGGCTCGATGAACAGACCCGTAGTGCTTGAAAGACGGATTCGACCCTGCGCGCCGGCGTGAACGTCGGCAGAGAAGTACGACTTGTGGCCGCCGTAGTCGGCGCCGACAGCGAAACCGATGACAGAACGTATTGAGAGCCACTTGGTGTTCTCCGTGCCATAGTTCATAGCTGTGAGGTCTGCAAGCCAGTCGAACGCGCCTACAGCCTTAGAGTAGCGCTTGTCCTCGATGCGGCGCTGCATCGTTCCGTCAAGACTGAAACGCACGCCGTGCGAAGCTGCCGACCACTTGGTGTAGCTGATGCGTGCAACCGGCATCCAGTAGTCGGTCTGCTTCATCTTTGTAGACGTAGACGCCAGACCTCCGGCGATGCTTATAGACGCCTTGGGTATGCCGTGGATGCCTGCTTCGCGGCGCTCGATGGCGTATCTGTCATGATAGGTATACATGAAGCCGGCGAGAAGCGACGGCATCACGCTCCACTTCTTGAAGACGCGGTCCTGCTGCATGAAGTTCTTGGTGTAAGAGTCGACACGCGGTTCGATAACGAACGCGAGTCCGCGCGAAAGGCGTATGTTGCCCTGCAGACCTCCGCTGAAGCCCCAGCTGCTCTTGATGCCGTCGATGCGGTCGGAAGAACGGTTGAAGCTGAAACCTGCCAGCGCATTGATCCATACGTAACGCTCTGGATCGACACCGCCGATGAGGTTGTTAAGGTTGAGAAGGTACTCGAACTGTGAGCTGAGTGCCTTTGTGCGCCACTGGTTGTCGGGGCGGATAGTTGTAGAGCTGAGCGTGAAGCGCACACCGTGATACGGTCCGAACCATTTGCCGGCACTTGCTGCCTGACGAACGCCGAGGAAGTCGCTCCAAGTGGCTTTGTGAGCGTTGGAAAGCGTTGCCGGACCAACCATTCCGCCTACGAAGATACCGTCCCAGATGCTGTGTTTGCCACGTTCAGGGTCTTCATAATTCTTGCGAACAAACGGCAGACGATAGCCCAAACCCATAGTGAGCGTAGTGAACGGGCGGTAGCCGTGCCATGTCTTTTGCTGCGATATCTGGTCCTCCATCAAGCCGTAGCGCGACTCGAGGTAGGTATAGAAGTTGTCGCTCAGAGCATACTGTCCGCGCAAGCCGATATGTATGCCCATACCGTACTTTGTTACGTTGTTGTGGTTTGACGTAGCGAGGTCGAAACCTGCGATGCCGTACACCTCGAAGCGTTTTGTCTCGTAGTAGGTGCCGGGCTGAGCGATGGCTGTGATATTGAGCAGGTAGTCGAGGCTGAGGTCAAGATACTTAGCCTTCAGTCCGCGTGTGCTCCACTTGCCTCCGTTGATGTTGATGCGTGCGCCGTGCTCAGGAGTAAACCAGTCGCCGATGTTGAAGTCGGCGGTAAGTCCGAACTCAGGGTGGCGTGTTCCCATGATGTTGGTGCCCAGGCCAGCGTCTACGAAGAGATGGTCGAAGTAAGTCTTCTGCTTCCACTTCTTTGCAACGCGTGGGCGCTGCAGCATATAGTTGAGAGCACTGCCTTCAATCTGTGCGTTTGCTGTTGCGATGTAGGCGCAAGCCATGAAGGCAGCCACAATCGCTTTTCTTATATTGTTCATAACTCTTTTCCCTCCTTATTTCTTCTGCTCTAACAACAAATCGTTAACGTCTCCATCGGTGTGCGCAATCTTCTCGAGCGACGGGTCCATCTCGAACGAGCGCTTCAGCTCCTCGTATGCTCCCACAGCGTCGTCGGTGCGGTTGAGGCAGACAGCGCGCAGGTAGTGGGTGAGCGCCTCGTCGTCGGGCAACTCGCGGCTCAGCTTGAGAGCCTCCTTGTTGCGCTTCATGGCGAGCATCATGAGTAGCTCGTTGCGCTTGCCCGTAGCAGCCACCGTCTTGTAGTTCTCGTCGTAGCGTCCGTTGAGAACGCCGCTGATGGCGTGCAGCAGTTCTGACTCCTCGGTCTTGGGCACGTACGAAAGACACTCGTCGGCGGCAGCGAACTGGCGGTTCTGAATCAATGCGATGGCGTGGTTGATGTTTACCGTAGCCGGTGCCTTCTCGCCTGCGAACGGCTCGAGCAGCTGCGGGTCAGACTCACCGCGGTTGATAAGATCGGCTGCGAGGTCGTTGGCTGCAATCATGAACGAAGGATACATCTCCAGAGCCTGGCGTATGATGGTGTCGCGCTTTACGGCGTTGTTCTCGCTGCGATAGAGTGTGAAGAACTCGTAGCGAGTGAGCTTCTTGTAGTCGGCAGCGTAGAGATTGCGAATCTCGTCGAGCGTGAGCTGACGGAAGATTGTGTAGTTCATCACGTAGTTCACCTGGCGAAGCTTCGGCAGATAGCGTGCCTCAAGTACACTTCTGAAGAACGGCAGACGGCGTATCCTTGCGCTCTGCACGTCGATGTTGCTGCTGCGGTTGATGATGCTCTGCACCTGGTCGGCTTCGCTGAAGAGCGAGTCGCGGCGCAGCAGAGCAACCACCTCGCTCCAAGGAGCTACCGACGACTTGCTGCTGAACTCGATGCCGCTGCGCAGGTTCTCGGGCAGCTTTTCGCGTATATATCCCAGCGCGAAGTCCATACGCTGGCGTGCAAGATCCTGGTTGAAGTTGTAGCGACCGTCAGGCGAAGCGATACCTTCGAGCGAGAGCGACTGGATTGTAGCGTCCTTGTCGGCGCGTATGGCGTCAATCTGCTGGCGCAGTTTCTCAATCTCTATATCGTTGTGCGGGTCGTTGGTGTTGAGCGTTGCCTTGCCGATGAGGAACTTCAGGTTGATGTTGCCCTTGCTGTCGCGCATCTGCTTCTCGGGAGTGGGGTAGTAGGATGCGTCGGTGAGCGGCTTGCCCAGCAGCGAGCAGTCGAGCCAGCGCAGCGGATTGACCGTTCCGCGGGCGATGATGGTAGTGTCGCGGTAGATGATGTGCGTGTAGTCCTCGATAGCCATGTACACGTCGCAAGAGTATTCTGCCTTGAGGTTCTTCACGAAGATAGAGTCGCTGTAGCCGATGATGTCGTTATCCTGACCCTTCTCGCGTGTGGCGCTGCTCTTCACGGTGACGTGCTTTGCAAGCGGGTCGCCGGCGGTCTCGCTGTTCATGTTGAAGTTGTAGAGGCGGTCCTGCGTTCTGTGATACTCCTTGGCGTCGTACACCATCGGGCGCATCAGCGTGAGCTTGTTCTCCGTCACATTATTCAATATAGGCTGCACCACGAGTCGGCGGTCGTGCTGGAACATCTGCTTCGGCACACGAACACGCGTACGTACATAGAGCCAGTTGCCCTTCACCTCGATATCCGTAGGCTCGGGCATGATGCGGTCGGTGATGCGCTTTGTCTTCACCTCAACCTCCTTGAGCTGCACGTCGTCCTCGTCGAGCTTCACTGTGAGGAACTTGTCGTTCTTCACCTTCACCATTTCCTGCTTGGCGCCAATCATGGAGAAGCGCAGCTGAGTGCCTACGTGTGTGTTCATTGAGAAGCGTCCGTCCTCGTCGGTTACGGCGAGCGCTCGGCGTAATCTGGTGTCGGTGATATTCACGCCGATGAGCGGTTCGCCGGTCTGCTTAGACACTACGCGACCCGTAAGGCGCACCACTTCCTGAGCCTGCGCACCGAGTGCGAGGCATAGCAGGGCTGCGAGTGTGAGTGCCACCCGCTTAAAGTGTGTTGCTATGTTTTCTGAATTCATAACTCTTTGTTTTCAAACTTTAAAATTAAGTTGCTTATAAAACCCTCTAATCTAAACTTATTCGTAGATAAACCAGTTTCTGTAGCGTCTCTTGTCCGTCGGCGGACATATCGCGAAACGCCGTTTATAAGTATTTAGCTTTAACTTCCAGTTGAGTTTGTGTTGTGTTATTTAATAATGTATACGAAGTTGACGCCTGCCTTTATCGGAGCGAAGTTGACGGTTTCGACGTTAGGCTTGTCGAGTGTTGCACGCTGAGCGTCGTTTCTCGAGAACTTCTCCTGGCGGTATACCAGACCCACGCCGAGCGTTGTCTCTATACTCCAGTGGCGACTGAGCACGAAGCTGTAGCCGTAGGTGACGCCACCGCCGAATACATCGCCGTCGTGTCGCTTCTGCTTGAACTTCAGGTCGTAGTTTGCTGCTACTGCGGCTATGCCCACAAAGTGAGCAGCCTGAGGACGTGCGCTGAACCAGTAGCGTACTTCGGGTTCGACTCCGAATCCCTTGACGTCGTATTTGCCGTTGTTAAACTTGGTGCGGGTGACAACGCCTTCGAGGTTGAACGTCACATGACGATTAATCCTGAATTCAAGCCCGAGGTTGGGTGCCGCTACAGCCCAATATAAGGCGTTCGTTTTTACATTTACGCGCTGCGCATTAGATGGCGTGGTTGTCACAAGCACCGCCACAATGGCTACCAATCGCGCGAACCATTTGTTTGACATGTGTGTTTGATTTTATACTGAAAAAAAACAATTTGCTGCAAAAGTACTAATAATATTTAATAAGTCGACGCTCGAAAACTTGTTCAAGCGCCGACTTAACATATTATTAACATCTTTTATGTTAACGCGCACCGTTTGTGTACGCAGATGTTTCAGAAAGAAAGTGCGGGTTTAGTAATGTGTTGAGCGCTACTATGTTATGCTAAGTAGCCGACGTGTTGCATTCGTCGAAGTGGTCTGCCACCTCGCAGAGCGCAGCATACCACTCCTTGCCGAAGCGTCTGGTGAGCGGACCTTCGAGGAACTTGTATACGGGCAACCCGAGTTCGCGACCCTTCTTCACGGCGTCCTTGCACACGTCCCAGCGGTTGTAGTTGAGCGCCACGGTGCCGTTGGCGAAGCGCTTCTCGCGGATAGGGTAGAGTGCGCACGAGATGGGCTTGATGAAGCTGGTCTTGCCGGCGCGGTATGCACGCTCTAAGGCGCAGAGGCAGCAGTCGCCTTCGTAGCAGGTGAAGACGCAGTCTTTGCCGCCCACGATGCTTGTCACGAGGTCGCCGTCGCGGTCGGTGTACGCCACGCCCTGCTTGTCGACCACGGCTTGTGCTTGTGCCGACATGTCGCCCCACACGGTGTCGAGCGCGTCTTCTATGCCGCCGATCTCTTCGAGTGTGACGGGTGCGCCGGCGTCGCCTTCTACGCAGCAGATGCCCTTGCAGGCGTCGAGGTCGCAGCAGAACTGCTCGGTGATGATGTCCGATGAAACGAGTATGTTGTCAATGTCAAGTATCATATTTCTGTTTTGTTTCTTAATGATTATTTCTTCTTGCTGTGAAATGCCTCCCACGGATTGCACTCTTCTTGCAGTGAAATGCCTCCCACAGATTGCACAGATTTTCACAGAATCTTCTTGCTGTATATTCTCCCACAGATTGCACAGATTTTCACAGATGCTGCTTTCAGGGGGTGCACTTGTCTCAAGTGCACCAACCAGCTCTGTTGTTGCACTTCTTGCTCTGTAGGCGCATCAATCTGCTTTGTTGTTGCACATCTTGCTTCATTGGTGCCTTTTTTGCTTTGTTGGTGCACTTGAGACAAGTGCACCCCCTGAAAGAACCCATCTGTGTTGATCTGAAATCTGTGGGAGTATACTTTCAGCAATCTCTTCCGTGAATTCCGTGAAATCTGTGGGAGAACAATTTCAGCACGAAGTTCTGTGAATTCTGTGAAATCTGTGGGAGTATACTTTCAGCAACCTCTTCTATGAATTCCGTGAATTCCGTGGGAGAATATCTCAGCAGAGCGTGTTACCAGTCGATCTCCTGCTCGCCATGCTCGCGCAGATACGCGTTGCAGAGCGAGAAGTGGTGGTTGCCGAACCATCCGCCGCGGTTGGCAGAGAGCGGCGAAGGATGCACCGACTCGAGCACGAGATGGCGCTCGCGGTCGATGAGCTGCTTCTTAGAGCGCGCATAGCCGCCCCAGAGAATGAACACGAGGTGCTCGCGCTCGGCGCTGAGCGCGCTGATGGCGGCATCTGTGAACTGCTCCCAGCCGTGACGCTGATGACTCGCCGCCTGATGCGCACGCACCGTGAGCGTAGCGTTCAGCAGCAGCACGCCCTGCTTAGCCCACCGCGTCAGGTCGCCCGTCGGTGGGATAGGCTTTCCGAGGTCGAGCTGTATCTCCTTGAAGATGTTCTGAAGCGACGGCGGGAAAGGCACGCCTGCCGGCACAGAGAAGCTCAGACCCTGCGCCTGACCCGGCTCGTGGTAAGGGTCCTGACCGATAATCACCACCTTTACCGCGTCGAACGGACAGAGGTTGAAGGCGTTGAAGACGAGCGAACCCGGCGGATAGCACGCCGTCGTGGAATATTCCTGGCGCACGAAGTCGGTGAGCTGAGCGAAATAGGGCTTCTCAAACTCCGCTCCAATATGCTTGCGCCATGAGTTGTCGATTTTTACGTTCATTGCTTTTAAGGGGGTGCAGTTGTCTCCGCTCGGCTTCGCCGCTTGCCAGAGCAAGAACTGCACCAATTGAATTAGTGTGGTGTAATAATATAGGTGTGCACCTCTTTCGAGTACAAAATTACGAAATTATTGCGAACAACCCACACTATCTGATATATTTTCGCTACTTTTGCTCCGTATAACAAAACCCGACGATAATGCAACTTATACGCTTACTGAAAGACTGGACGCTGCCCGTAGCCATCGCCACGGGATGTGTCGTTTATATGATATTCGCGCTCGTGCCGCAGCTCGACACGTTCGCCACCTGCGCAGCGCCCGTGTTCGACGCCCTGCTCCCCATGTTCATGTTCCTCGTGCTCTTCGTCACGTTCTGCAAGGTCGACTTCCGCCGCTTGCGCCCCGTGGCGTGGCACTGGTGGCTTGGCGCCTTTCAGCTGCTCGGCGTGGGCGTGGTGATGGCAGCCGTCATAGCCTTCTCTCTGAAGGGCAACCGGCTCATCCTCGCCGAAGCACTCCTCACGTGCATCATCAGTCCGTGCGCCTCAGCCGCGCCCGTCGTCACGCAGAAGCTGGGCGGCAACCTCGAGGAGATGACCACCTACACCTTCCTCTCCAACTTCATCACGGCGCTCATGATACCCGTCTGCTTCCCGCTCCTCGACGGCGGACGCGAGATGCACTTCCTCGCCGCCTTCTCGCTTATATTATATAAGGTGTTCACGGTGCTCGTCGTGCCGATGCTCCTCGCCTACGTCGTGAAGCACCACGCCAAGCGCCTCTGCCAGCGCATCGTCAGCGTCAAAGACCTCTCCTACTATCTCTGGGGATGCTCGCTGCTCATTGTCTCCGGCACCACGATGAAGAACATCTTCCACGCCGACACCACGCTCCGCTTCCTGCTCCTCATCGCCGCCGGTTCGCTCCTGCTCTGCATCTTCCAGTTCGCCTGCGGCAGAACCATCGGTCGACGCTTCGGCGAGACCGTCAACGCCGGGCAGGGACTCGGACAGAAGAACACCGCCTTCGCCATCTGGATAGCCTGCACCTACCTCTCGCCACTCTCAGCCGTAGGACCCGGATGCTACATACTCTGGCAGAACATCATCAACAGCATAGAGATATGGCGCGCGCAGATTTCTGAAAAATAATTTGCACGACCCAAATGAAAACCGTATCTTTGCAGATACAAAAGGAAAACACATAATTAATAACTTAAACAAAATAACAAAAATGGAAGAAAACAAGAACCAGCAGCCCCAGGGTCTTCAGATCGAACTGAAGCCAGAAATCGGTGTAGGCGTTTACGCTAACCTCGCACTCATCACACACTCTTCAAGCGACTTTATCCTCGACTTCACTTGCATGCTCCCCGGTATGCAGCAGCCGCAGGTACGCAGCCGCGTCGTAATGGCTCCGGAGCACGCAAAGCGTCTGCTCATGGCCCTGAACGACAACATCCAGAAGTACGAGCAGAACTTCGGTAAGATCAACCTGCCGGAGGCACAGCAGCCTCGCACAGCTACTCCGTTCAACAACCCGGAGGCTTAACCGACGCACTCGTTAGCTCTCCGTCTGCTTCCTGAAGCAGACAGCATGAGCCGATATGCATATAGGCGCAATTCCCACAAGGGAGTTGCGCCTTTTTTGATGTCAACGACGTGCTATAGCAGCGCGTAGCGGAAAGCCAATGCCGTAGCCTCCTACAGATAGTCAGTCACTTCTTGCCTCTGCGCCATAACCCTCAACATCTTTCCACCGTTCGTGTCCGCCGCCCGATCGGATTCCGTTCGCCGCCCAATCAGATTCCGTTCGTCGCCCGATCAGATTCCGTTCGGAGCCCGAGGAAAATCTTGAGCATTCGTCTTGTCTCAGCATACGGAATAAGCTGCTGAATTTCACCGCATATGAAGATGTTGAAACTATTTTTATCAAGAATGCCTTGCGTTTATTATGGGAAAGTAGTATCTTTGTGTTCAAAGTAATAAAACAACCTAAACACCAACCAATGAAGAAATTTTTCATTTACACAATCATGTGTTTTCTGTATATCACGCTCACGGCAACAACGTGCGATGATGATGGATCTTCTGTTACTCATCTTTATTGCACCTTTACAAACGAATCGGAAGGCGAGGTGTATTTAGTTACATATTATAATGCGAAACCTAACCAATGTGTTACGGTGGAATCCGTGTTTGATAAAATACGCAGTAGAGACAGAATGTCTAAGGTTTTGCCAGAGGAGAGTTGGGGACTCTCCATCATTTGTCCGAATGATGCTCGTGTGGCTCTTAATTCTACCTATTTGTTTATCTTCAAAAAAGAAACCTTAGATAAATATACCGATGCTGAGCTTGTGGAAAAGGGAATCTGTGATAAAATATATCGCTTCACTTATGATGATGCTTTAGCAATGGGTTCATCAATTACTTATACGGGAAATGATGATAAATGATAAAAGAAGTATGAGGTATAAATTAATATTTTTGGCTATAGCGTTTGTGTCCATTTTGTCTTCGTGTAAATTCTTCTTCGGGTACAGGGATGACGACGAGTTGGAATTCGATTATGACTACCCGAATATTTGTTTCATAAACAAATGCGGTGAATCGGTTTATATTGGCTATGGAGCATTCGCAGACATTTCTTCAGAACTTACTACTAAAACTATACTCTCCAAAGGACTTCGGCGTGTTAAAAACAATGATCAATACAAAGGCTACGAAGTGTATAAGCGCAACGACGACTTGGTCTATCAGATTGTTGTTATTAGGAGGAGCACGTATAAAAAGCACACCAAAGAAGAACTTGCAGAGAAATGTATCTATGACAAAAAGTATAAGTTCGTGATAAAACAGTTGGCAAGAATGAATTATACGGTGATATATCAATAAATAAACATCTATATATGAAAAAACTACTTTTGACGGCGTGTCTTATCGGTTCTGACGCATGAAACGAGGGTGCGGCATGGTTGGTTGATATTGTTGTACTCCTCGCTTTTATGGTGTGAAGCCTTGCTCTTTTCGCGTAAAAGTAGTAACTTAGCACGCAAAACAGCAGTATATGATTAACATTCCGCGTTGGGAACTACGTCTTGACAGCTACCATAAGGCACTTGCACGCCTCGCCGAGATAGTCGGCGCCAGCAAAAAGCGGACGCTCAACGAGTTTGAGCGCGACGGACTTGTACAGCGATTTGAGTTCACACACGAACTCTCATGGAAACTCATGAAGGCATATGCCGAGTATCAAGGCTTCGACGGCATCGGAGGCTCGCGCGACGCTACACGCAAAGCCTTCGAAATGAGCCTTATAAGCGACGGGCAGTCGTGGATGGACATGATAAAGAGTCGTTCGGATGCTGCGCACAATTATGAAGGCTCTGTGATAGACGTTCTTGTTGACACTATAATAAACAAGTATTATCCTCTCCTCGCTGATTTTTGTCGGAAATTGGATGCGCTTCGCACCGACGCTGACGACTGACGAGTGGGGAAGAGTGGTCTACGCAAAATGAAAGTTTGTAGGGATGAATTGTTGCTTTTCGTATACCGTCGAACGCACCATTATATATATAATGTGTAACCCCACTGCAAACAGCATGTTACGCATGCGTTTCAATCAGGATAAACCTCGGTTGCTATTCGTAAAATGGCTGCATACTATTGTGAATGTCTGTTAAAATATCCTGTCGCATATTAAATTTTTAATTTCGTAGTGAGATTGTGTTTTTATATATTAGGTAGTTTCGAGAAAAGTTTGTACCTTTGCACCCCGAAAACAGCTTGTAATAGAGCGGTTTTATGGAATACGACAATAGAAAAATAAAATATATAAATTAAAAATTAAAATCATGCCTACAATTTCACAATTGGTAAGAAAAGGCAGAAAGGTGCTCGTAGACAAGAGCAAGTCGCCGGCTTTGGACTCATGCCCTCAGCGTCGTGGTGTTTGCGTTCGTGTTTACACAACAACACCTAAGAAGCCTAACTCGGCAATGCGTAAAGTTGCCCGTGTACGTCTCACAAACTCAAAGGAGGTTAACTCTTACATCCCGGGAGAAGGTCACAACCTTCAGGAGCACTCAATCGTGCTTGTTCGCGGTGGTCGTGTAAAGGACCTTCCTGGTGTACGTTACCACATCGTTCGCGGTACACTCGATACAGCAGGTGTAGCAAACCGCACACAGCGTCGTTCTAAGTACGGTGCTAAGCGTCCTAAGGCAAAGAAGTAATCTGAAAATTGTCGGACGAAACAAATTTTAAAAACGTTTTGCTGGAGAATTGTTAATAGACAGGTTGAGTAAATGTCCAAGAGAGGACGTTGAAGAACAGTAAGAAACAGCCCCACGCAGACAGAAATTTTTCAAACAAAATGAGAAAAGCAAAACCAAAGAAGCGCGTGATCCTTCCGGATCCGAAGTTCAATGACCAGAAGGTCTCTAAGTTTGTAAACCACCTTATGTATGATGGTAAGAAGAATACATCATACGAAATCTTCTACAACGCACTCGAAACCGTAGGTGCTAAGATGCAGAACGAGGAAAAGTCAGCTCTCGAAATCTGGAAGCAGGCTCTCGACAACATCACTCCGCAGGTTGAGGTAAAGAGCCGCCGTATCGGTGGTGCTACTTTCCAGGTGCCGACAGAGATCCGCGCAGAGCGCAAGGAGAGCATCTCTATGAAGAACCTTATCCTCTTCGCACGCAAGCGTGGCGGTAAGAGCATGGCAGACAAGCTTGCTGCCGAGATTATGGACGCTTTCAACAACCAGGGTGGTGCTTACAAGCGTAAGGAAGATATGCACCGCATGGCAGAGGCTAACCGCGCATTCGCTCACTTCAGATTCTAATATAATAATAAGGTAAAAGGAAAAATGGCAAATCGCGATTTACATTTGACTCGTAACATCGGTATCATGGCGCATATCGACGCTGGTAAGACCACTACTTCTGAGCGTATCCTGTTCTACACAGGTAAGACTCATAAGATTGGTGAGGTTCACGACGGCGCTGCTACCATGGACTGGATGGCACAGGAGCAGGAGCGTGGTATCACTATCACCTCAGCTGCTACAACATGTAACTGGAACTATCTTGGCAAGTCATACAAGATTAACTTGATTGACACCCCGGGACACGTTGACTTTACCGCTGAGGTGGAGCGTTCACTCCGCGTACTCGACGGCGCAGTTGCTACTTACTCTGCAGCTGACGGCGTACAGCCGCAGTCAGAGACAGTATGGCGCCAGGCAGACAAATATAACGTACCGCGTATCGGCTACGTAAACAAGATGGACCGTTCGGGTGCTGACTTCTTCGAGACAGTACAGCAGATGAAGGACATCCTCGGTGCTAACCCTTGTCCTATTCAGATTCCTATCGGAGCTGAGGAGAACTTCAAGGGTGTTGTAGACCTTCTCAAGATGAAGGCTATCCTTTGGCACGACGAGACAATGGGCGCTGAGTACGACGTTGAGGAGATCCCTGCTGATCTCGTTGACGAGGCTAACGAATGGCGCGAGAAGATGGTTGAAAGCGCAGCCAACTTTGACGACGCTCTCATGGAGAAGTATCTCGAGGGTCAGGAGATCACAGAAGAGGAGCTTATCGCAGCTATCCGCAAGGGTACAATCTCTATGGAGCTTACTCCTATGCTTCTCGGTTCTTCATACAAGAACAAGGGCGTTCAGCCGCTTCTCGACTACGTTTGCGCATTCCTTCCTTCACCTCTCGATACAGCAGCTATCGTTGGTACAAACCCTGACACAGAGGAAGAGGAAGACCGCAAGCCGTCTGAGGAGGAGCCGACATCAGCTCTCGCGTTTAAGATCGCTACCGACCCGTTCATGGGCCGTCTCGTGTTCTTCCGCGTTTACTCAGGTAAGGTAGTTGCAGGCTCATACGTTTACAACCCGCGTTCACGCAAGAAGGAGCGTATCAGCCGTCTGTTCCAGATGAACTCAAACAAGGAAATCCCGATGGAGTCAATCGACGCTGGTGATATCGGCGCAGGTGTAGGCTTCAAGGATATCCGCACAGGTGACACACTCTGCGACGAGGCACACCCGATCGTGCTCGAGTCAATGTCGTTCCCTGATACCGTAATCTCTATCGCAGTAGAGCCGAAGAGCCAGGCTGACATCGCTAAGCTCGACAACGGTCTCGCTAAGCTCGCTGAAGAGGACCCGACATTCACTGTTCGTACCGACGAGCAGAGTGGTCAGACCATTATCTCAGGTATGGGTGAGCTCCACCTCGACATCATCATCGACCGTCTGAAGCGTGAGTTCAAGGTAGAATGTAACCAGGGTAAGCCGCAGGTTAACTACAAGGAGGCAATCACCAAGCCGACTACTCTCCGTGAGGTTTACAAGAAGCAGTCAGGTGGTCGCGGTAAGTTCGCTGACATCATCGTAACAATCGGCCCGAAGGACGAGGATTACAAGGAAGGCGACTTGCAGTTCATCAACGAGGTTAAGGGCGGTAACATTCCTAAGGAGTTCATCCCGTCAGTACAGAAGGGCTTCGAGAACGCCATGAAGACTGGTGTCCTCGGTGGCTATCCGATGACTGGCCTTAAGGTTGTCCTCACCGATGGTTCGTTCCACCCGGTTGACTCTGACCAGTTGTCATTCGAGCTCGCTGCCCTCAACGCTTACAAGAACGGCTGCCCGAAGGCAGGTCCGGTTCTCATGGAGCCTATCATGAAGGTAGAGGTTGTTACTCCGGAGGAGAACATGGGTGACGTAATCGGCGACTTGAACAAGCGCCGTGGTCAGGTAGAAGGCATGGAAGAGGCTCGCTCTGGCGCCCGCATCGTAAAGGCTCAGGTACCTCTGTCAGAGATGTTCGGTTACGTAACAGCTCTCCGTACCATCACTTCAGGTCGTGCAACAAGCTCTATGGAGTACGATCACCACGCACCTCTCTCAAGCGCTATCGCTAAGGCAGTGCTCGAGGAAGTAAAGGGTCGCGCAGACCTCGTGTAACCAATCACGCAATTGCGTAGGGAGCCGCCAAAACGGCTCCCGACAAAATAAAACTAAAGGGACATGGGGCGTCGCTTAGCGAATGACTCTTAAGCGACGTACCCCACCTCCTTTTTTCGGCTGTTCAGCACTCCAAGTTGAGACCATAATCACGCTGAACGTGCCACATTAAATTGCATTATAAACTTTAAATACAATTATGAGTCAGAAAATTCGTATCAAGCTGAAGAGCTACGACCACAAGCTCGTAGACAAGTCAGCTGAAAAGATCGTGAAGGCAGTTAAGGCCACAGGTGCTATCGTTAGCGGTCCTATTCCATTGCCTACACACAAGCGTATCTACACTGTAAACCGCAGTACTTTCGTTAACAAGAAATCACGTGAGCAGTTCCAGCTCTCAGACTTCAAGCGTCTTATCGACATCTACAGCTCAACAGCTAAGACAGTTGACGCGCTCATGAAGCTTGAACTCCCGAGCGGTGTAGAAGTAGAGATCAAAGTATAGTAATTTTCATTTTTAATATTCATTTGAAATGCCAGGATTAATTGGAAGAAAAATCGGAATGACATCCGTTTTCAGTGCCGACGGTAAGAACGTACCGTGCACTGTTATCGAAGCTGGTCCATGTGTTGTAACACAGGTTAAGACCGTTGAAACAGACGGCTACAAGGCAGTTCAGCTGGGCTATGGTGAAGCTAAGGAAAGGAACACCACAAAGCCTATGATGGGCACCTTCAAGAAGGCTGGTACAACACCTAAGAAGCACTTGGCCGAGTTCAAGTTTGACGAGGAGTACAACCTCGGTGATGTTATCACTGTAGAGCTCTTCGCTGACACAGAGTTTGTTGACATTGTAGGCACATCTAAGGGAAAAGGTTTCCAGGGTGTTGTTAAGCGTCATGGATTCGGCGGTGTAGGTCAGAGCACACACGGTCAGGACGACCGCGCACGCAAGCCGGGTTCTATCGGTGCTTGTTCTTACCCAGCAAAGGTATTCAAGGGTATGCGCATGGGCGGCCAGATGGGCGGCGACCGCGTTACAACCCAGAATCTCAAAGTGTTAAAGGTAATTCCGGAGCACAATCTCCTTCTCGTTAAGGGTTCTGTAGCCGGATGCAATGGTTCAACCGTATTAATCAAGAAATAATGGAAGTTAGCGTATTAAATATCAACGGTCAGGAGACCGGTAGAAAGGTTCAGCTGAACGACGCAATCTTCGGAATCGAGCCTAACGATCACGTACTCTACCTCGACGTTAAGCAGTACCTCGCTAACCAGCGCCAGGGCACAGCAAAGTCGAAGGAGCGCAGCGAGGTTAGCGGTTCTACACGCAAGCTCGGACGCCAGAAGGGCGGCGGCGGTGCACGCCGCGGTGATATCAACTCACCGGTGCTCGTTGGTGGTGGCCGCGTTTTCGGTCCGAAGCCACGTAACTACAGCTTCAAGCTCAACAAGAAGGTTAAGGCTCTCGCTCGTAAGTCAGCCCTCTCATACAAGGCTCAGGAGAACGCTATCGTAGTTCTCGAAGACTTCACAATGGAGGCTCCAAAGACTAAAGATTTTGTAAATATTACTAAAAATCTTAAAGTTGAGGGCAAAAAGATGCTCCTTCTTTTGCCAGAAGTAAATAAAAACGTATTTTTGTCATCACGTAACTTGCAGCGTGCTGAAGTAATGACAGCAACAGCAGTGAACGCATACAAAGTTCTCAACTCTGAGGTGCTCGTAATCACAGAGAATTCGCTCAAGGCTATCGATTCAATCTTATCAAAATAATAGGAGGCAACAGACATGACATTTATCGTAAAACCATTGGTCACTGAGAAGATGACCAAACTGACAGACAAGTCTTCTGTAGCTAAAACCTACAAGGTAAAGGGTCAGGAGCGCACAAAGAAGGCAGAAACAAAGTATGGCTTCATCGTGCTTCCGGAGGCAAACAAGCTTCAGATCAAGAAGGAGATTGAGACACGCTACAACGTTACTGTTCTTGACGTGAACACAATGGTATACGCTGGCAAGCGCCAGAGCCGTTACACACGCAAGGGTCTCGTGAAGGGACAGAAGAACTCGTTCAAGAAAGCAATCGTTACTCTTAAGGAGGGCGATGTAATTGATTTTTACAGCAATATCTAAAATAAAAAATGGCAGTACGTAAATTTAAACCGGTTACTCCGGGACAAAGACACAAGGTTATTGGCACGTTCGAGGAGATTACTGCATCCGTGCCAGAGAAGTCTCTCGTTTTCGGTAAGCGTTCTACTGGTGGTCGAAACAACACCGGTAAGATGACTGTCCGCTACATGGGCGGCGGCCACAAGAAGAAGTATCGTTTGATCGACTTCAAGCGAGAGAAAGATGGTGTTCCAGCTGTAGTTAAGACAATCGAGTACGATCCGAACCGCTCGGCTCGCATCGCTCTGTTGTTCTACGCAGATGGCGAAAAACGTTACATTATTGCTCCTAACGGACTGGAAGTTGGCGCAAAGCTGATGTCTGGCGCAGAGGCTGCTCCTGAGATCGGTAACGCTCTTCCGCTCGCAAACATTCCCGTTGGTACTGTGATCCACAACATTGAGTTGCGTCCAGGACAGGGTGCTCTGCTCGTTCGTTCGGCTGGTAATTTTGCTCAGCTCACTTCTCGTGAAGGCAGTTATTGTGTAATTAAGCTCCCTTCAGGCGAGACTCGTAAGGTGTTGAGTGCTTGTAAGGCAACTGTAGGTAGTGTTGGTAACTCAGACCACGCACTCGAGCAGTCAGGTAAGGCTGGTCGCTCACGCTGGTTGGGACGCCGTCCGCACAACCGTGGTGTAGTTATGAACCCTGTCGATCACCCGATGGGTGGTGGCGAAGGCCGTCAGTCTGGTGGACATCCGCGTTCACGCAAGGGCTTGTATGCTAAGGGTCTCAAGACACGTGCACCTAAGAAGCAGTCTAACAAGTATATCATCGAAAGAGCTAACAAATAAAACAAGAGTAAATTATGAGTCGTTCATTAAAAAAAGGTCCATATATCAACGTGTCGCTTGAGAAGAAAATTCTCGCCATGAACGAGAGTGGCAAGAAGACTGTTGTCAAGACTTGGGCCAGAGCATCAATGATCTCACCTGACTTCGTGGGACACACTGTTGCAGTTCATAACGGAAACAAATTTATCCCTGTTTACATCACAGAGAACATGGTTGGTCACAAGCTCGGTGAATTCTCTCCGACTCGTCGCTTCGGTGGTCACTCTGGTAACAGAAAGTAAGCGGGTTTAAACCATTTAAAATTAAGAAATAAATAATGGGAGCAAGAAAACATATATCGGCTGAAAAAAGAAAAGAAGCCCGTAAGAACTTGTACTTCGCAAAGCTCAACGGCGTTCCTTCTTCACCACGCAAGATGCGCTACGTTGTAGACATGGTTCGTGGCATGGAGGTTAACCGCGCACTCGGCGTACTCCGCTTCTCTAAGAAGCAGGCTGCTGCTGACGTTGAGAAACTGTTGCGTTCGGCTATTGCAAACTGGGAAGCTAAAAACGACCGCAAGGCTGAGGACGGCGAACTCTTCATCACTAAGGTGTTCGTTGACGAAGGCGTGACAATGAAGCGCATGCGTCCTGCACCGCAGGGTCGCGGATACCGCATCCGCAAGCGCAGCAATCACGTAACTCTGTTTGTTGATTCCAAAACTAATGACGAAAAATAATAAGTAGAATGGGACAGAAAGTTAATCCAATAAGCAACCGTCTCGGTATCATCCGCGGATGGGATTCAAATTGGTTCGGTGGAAAGAGCTTCGGTGACAACCTCGTTGAGGACAAGAACATCCGTACTTACCTCAACAAGCGCCTTGAGAAGGCAAGCGTTTCACGCATCGTTATCGAGCGCACACTGAAACTCATCACTATCACAATCTGCACAGCTCGTCCGGGTATCGTCATTGGTAAGGGTGGTCAGGATGTTGACAAGCTCAAGGAAGAGCTCAAGAAGCTCTACAAGAAGGATATTCAGATCAACATCTTCGAGGTAAAGAAGCCTGAGCTTGACGCCAACATCGTTGGTAACAACATCGCTCGTCAGGTAGAGGGCAAGATTGCTTACCGCCGCGCTATCAAGATGGCTATCCAGAACACAATGCGCGCTGGCGCTGAAGGCGTAAAGATCCAGATCACTGGTCGTCTCAACGGCGCTGAAATGGCTCGCAAGGAGATGTTCAAGGAAGGTCGTACCCCGTTGCACACATTCCGTGCAGACATCGATTACTGCCAGGCAGAAGCCCTCACTAAGGTAGGTCTTCTCGGTATCAAGGTATGGATTTGCCGTGGCGAGGTTTACGGCGATCGTGACCTCACACCTAACTTCTCTCAGGAGAAGCAGAATGGTGGCTCTAACAATGGCCGTGGCAACCGTGGTAATCGTAAGAGAAACAATAACCGTTAAAAGTAGAAGATTATCATGTTACAGCCAAAAAGAGTAAAATATAGAAGACCTCAAGACGGACGTGGCAATAAAGGCAACGCCCACAGAGGCACACAGTTGGCGTTCGGCTCTTTCGGCATCAAGACTCTTGAGCCGAAGTGGATTGACAGCCGCCAGATAGAGGCTGCCCGTGTTGCAGTAAACCGTTACATGCAGCGCCAGGGTCAGGTCTGGATTCGTATTTTCCCGGATAAACCAATCACACGTAAGCCTGCTGACGTACGTATGGGTAAGGGTAAGGGTGATCCCGCAGGATGGGTAGCACCGGTTACCCCGGGTCGTATCCTCTTTGAAGTAGAAGGCGTAAGCTTCGACATCGCTAAGGAGGCTCTCCGCCTCGCTGCTCAGAAGCTGCCGGTAAAGACAAAGTTTGTTGTAAGACGTGACTACGATAAAAACGCTTAATTTATGAAGATCAAAGAAGTAAGAGAAATGGATGCCAAGACATTGGCAGAAACTAAGGAGAACCTCCAGGAGAAGCTCGCTCAGATGAAGCTCAACCACACTGTTACTCCGCTTGAAAATCCATCACAGATTAAGGCAGTTCGTCGTGACATCGCACGCCTCAATACTGAAATCCGCCAGAGAGAACTTAACAAATAACAATGGTCCAGATGGAAACAAGAAATTTAAGAAAAACAAGACAGGGTGTCGTTATTAGCAACAAGATGGATAAAACCATTGTTATCGCCGCTAAGTTCAAGGAGATGCACCCTATTTATGGTAAGTTCGTTCAGAAGACAAAGAAATACCATGCTCATGATGAGAAGAACGAGGCTAACGTAGGCGATACAGTGCTTATCATGGAGACTCGTCCTTTGAGCAAGACAAAGAGATGGAGATTAGTACAAATCGTAGAAAAAGCTAAGTAAAATATGATACAAGCAGAATCAAGACTTACAGTATGTGATAACAGCGGCGCACGCGAGGCTCTCTGCATTCGCGTCCTCGGAGGTACACGCCGTCGTTACGCAAGCGTAGGAGACGTTATTGTCGTTGCTGTCAAGAACGTTATCCCATCAAGTGATTTGAAGAAGGGTGCGGTATCTAAGGCTTTGATCGTTCGCACAAAGAAGGAAATCCGTCGTGCTGACGGCTCTTACATCCGCTTTGACGACAACGCATGCGTACTGCTCAACAACGCAGGTGAGCTCCGCGGTAGCCGTATCTTCGGCCCGGTTGCTCGTGAATTGCGTGCAGTGAATATGAAGGTCGTTTCTTTGGCACCTGAGGTTCTTTAATATTTAAAAACGCAAACAAGTAATGGGTAAGTTACATATTAAGAAAAATGACACAGTCGTTGTCCTTGCCGGTGAGGATAAGGGCAAGACTGGTAAGGTGCTCAAAGTGCTGGTTGAGAAGAACCGCGCACTCGTTGAAGGTGTGAACATGGTTTCAAAGAGCACCAAGCCTTCTGCACAGAACCCTCAGGGTGGCATCGTTAAGCAGGAAGCTCCGATTCACATCTCTAACCTCAGCCTTGTTGATCCAAAGAGTGGCAAGGCTACTCGCGTAGGCATCAAGGTTACCGAGGATGGTAAGAAAGTACGCATCGCTAAAAAGTCAGGGGAGGAAATCAAGTAATGGATACAGCACAGTTAAAGAAATTCTATGCAGAGAGCATCGCTCCTGCACTGAAGGAGCAGTTCAACTACTCTTCATCAATGCAGATTCCAGTTCTGAAGAAGATTGTCATCAACCAGGGTCTGGGCGACGCTACTCAGGACAAGAAGATCATCGACGTTGCAATCAACGAGATTTCTACTATCGCAGGTCAGAAGGCAGTAGCTACATATTCTAAGAAGGATATCGCTAACTTCAAGCTTCGTAAGAAGATGCCTATCGGCGTTATGGTAACTCTCCGTCGTGAGCGCATGTACGAGTTCCTCGAGAAGCTCGTTCGTATCGCACTTCCCCGTATCCGCGACTTCAAGGGCATCGAGAGCAAGTTCGACGGCCGTGGTAACTATACACTGGGTATTCAGGAGCAGATCATCTTCCCTGAAATCAACATCGACCAGATCGACCGCATCCAGGGTATGAACATCACATTCGTGACCTCTGCCAACACAGACGAAGAGGGCTACGCTCTCCTCAAGGCATTCGGTCTTCCATTTAAAAACGCTAAAAACGATTAAGCAATATGGCAAAAGAATCAATGAAGGCTCGTGAGGTAAAGCGTGCCAAGCTCGTTGCTCGCTATGCTGAGAAGCGTGCCGCTCTGAAGAAGGTAATCGCTACTACTGAGGATCCTTCTGAGGCTTACGAAGCTGCCCGCAAGTTGCAGGCTATTCCTAAGAATGCAAACCCTATCCGTCTGCACAACCGCTGCAAGATCACAGGCCGTCCGAAGGGATACATCCGTCAGTTCGGCATCTCTCGTATCCAGTTCCGTGAGATGGCTTCACAGGGTCTCATTCCTGGTGTAAAGAAAGCAAGCTGGTAAATTTTTTTCTTTAATATTGTCGGGGTAGTCCCGATTAATTAAACTTTTTATATAAAATGACAGATCCAATAGCAGATTTTCTGACAAGACTCAGAAACGCAATCATGGCTCATCACCGTGTCGTAGAGGTTCCTGCGTCTAACTTGAAGAAAGAGATCACCAAGATCCTCTTCGAGAAGGGCTACATCCTCAATTACAAGTTCGTAGAGGACGGTCCTCAGGGTACAATCAAAGTTGCTTTGAAGTACGACCCTGCAACCAAAACAAACGCTATCACAACATTGAAGCGTGTTTCTACTCCTGGTCTCCGCAAGTACGTCGGATACAAGGATATGCCGAGAGTTATTAACGGATTGGGTATCGCAATCCTCTCTACTTCAAAGGGCGTAATGACCGACAAGGAAGCTTCTGCCCAGAAGATCGGTGGTGAGGTTCTTTGCTATGTTTATTAATTGGAGGATTTGAATATGTCAAGAATAGGTAAATTACCAATTAGTATCCCAGCAGGTGTTACAGTAACACTCAACAACGGAGTAGTAAACGTTAAGGGTCCCAAGGGCGAACTCTCACAGAAGGTAGACCCGTCAATCATCGTTAAGGTCGAGGACGGTCACGTAACTTTCGAGGTAGACGAGAACAGCCCTGTAAACTACAAGCAGAAGTCAGCTTTCCACGGTCTCTACCGTTCACTCGTTAACAACATGGTTGTTGGCGTAAGCGAAGGCTACAAGAAGGTACTCGAGCTTGTCGGAGTCGGTTATCGTGTTTCAAACCAGGGAAACCTCATCGAGTTCTCCCTCGGTTATACTCACCCTATCTTCATCGAGCTCCCGGCAGAGGTTAAGGTAGAGTCTAAGAGCGAGAGAAACCAGAACCCTATCCTCACTTTGGAGTCTTGCGACAAGCAGTTGCTCGGACTCATTTGTGCAAAAATTCGTTCTTTCCGCAAGCCTGAGCCGTACAAGGGCAAGGGTATCTTGTTCCAAGGCGAAGTTATCCGCAGAAAGTCTGGTAAGACAGCTTCAGCTAAGTAACATTCTTAATTTTTTTAGGATTATGACAACAAAGAAAGTAGAAAGACGAATCAAAATCAAATATAGAGTTCGTAAGCGTATCAGCGGTACTGCAGAGCGCCCTCGTCTTAGCGTTTTCCGTAGCAACAAGCAGATTTACGCACAGGTTATCAACGACTTGACTGGAACAACACTTGCTTCAGCTTCTTCACTCGGTCTCGAGAAGATGCCTAAGAAGGAGCAGGCTGCTAAGGTTGGTGAGCTCGTAGCTGCCAACGCAATCGCTGCTGGTGTTTCAGCTGTAGTTTTCGACCGTAATGGTTATCTTTATCACGGACGTGTTAAGGAGCTCGCTGATGCAGCTCGTAACGGTGGTCTCAAATTCTAAACGATTATGGCAATGAATAAAGTAAAAGTTTTTAATGACGTTGATTTGAAGGACCGCCTCGTGGCTATCAACCGTGTAACTAAGGTTACAAAGGGTGGTCGTACATTTACATTCGCTGCCATCGTTGTTGTTGGTGACGGCAAGGGCGTTATCGGCTACGGTCTCGGTAAGGCTGGCGAAGTTACAGCAGCAATCGCTAAGGGCGTAGAGGCTGCAAAGAAGAACCTCGTTAAGGTTCCGGTGCTCAAGGGCACTATCCCTCACGAGGTAGAGGCTCGCTTCGGCGGCGCTCAGGTGTTCATGCGTCCGGCTGCTGCCGGTACTGGTCTCGTTGCCGGTGGTGCTATGCGTGCCGTACTCGACAGCGTAGGCGTAAAGGACATCCTTGCAAAGTCAAAGGGCTCTTCTAACCCTCACAACCTTGTGAAAGCTACAATCGAGGCTTTGTCACAGCTTCGTGACGCTTACACCATCGCAGGTGTTCGCGGCATCTCTATGGACAGAGTATTTAACGGATAAGGAGGAAAAACAATGGCAACAATAAAAGTAAAGCAGATTAAGAGCAAAATCGGTTATCCGAAGGATCAGAAGGCAACTCTTCAGGCTCTTGGACTCCGCAAGATCTCTCAGGTTGTTGAGGTTGAGGATACTCCTAGCGCACGTGGAATGATTCGCAAGGTTCACCACTTGGTAACTGTAGTTGATTAATTAAATCTTAAAAGAACGAATTATGAAATTAAATAATTTAAAGCCTGCTGCAGGTTCCACACATTCACGTCGTCGTATCGGTCGTGGTCCAGGTTCTGGTCTTGGCGGTACTTCTACACGTGGACACAAGGGTGCTAAGGCACGTTCAGGTTACAAGAGAAAGATTGGTTTCGAAGGTGGACAGATGCCGTTGCAGCGTCGAGTACCGAAGGCTGGTTTCAAGAACATCAACCACAAGGAATACTTCGCTGTTAACCTCTCTACACTCCAGAAGCTTGCTGAGGCAAAGAACCTCACTGTAATCGGAATCGAGGAGCTCAAGGCTGCTCACCTCACCAATGGCAAGGAGCTTGTTAAGGTTCTTGGCAACGGCGAGCTCACAGCTAAGCTTGAGGTTAAGGCTCACGCATTCTCAAAGACAGCCGAGGAAGCAATCAAGGCAGTCGGAGGTAACACAACTATTATCTAAAAAAGTAGATGAAAAAGTTTATTGAGACACTAAAGAACTGTTGGAGAATTGAGGATTTGCGTCAGCGACTCCTCATTACTCTGCTGTTTACGGCTATCTACCGTTTCGGCTCGTTTGTGGTGCTTCCTGGCATCAATCCGGGCATGTTGGACAAACTTCAGTCGCAGACATCGGGCGGTCTTATGTCACTGCTTGACATGTTCTCTGGTGGTGCATTTTCCAATGCGTCTATCTTTGCGCTTGGAATCATGCCATACATCTCAGCTTCTATTGTCATGCAGCTTCTGGCAGTGGCAGTGCCTTACTTCCAGAAGATGCAGCGCGAAGGCGAAAGCGGACGTAAGAAGATAACTTGGTACACACGAATACTCACAGTGTTCATCCTTCTGTTCCAGGCTCCTTCTTACCTGCTTAACCTTAAGGCGCAGGCTGCTGCAGCCCTTTCGTCAGGCATCTCATGGACAATGTTCATGATTCCTGCAACGATTATCCTCGCAGCAGGCAGTATGTTCATACTGTGGCTTGGTGAGCGTATCACCGACAAGGGAGTTGGAAATGGTATCTCAATGATCATCATGATTGGTATCATCGCACGTCTGCCCCAGGCTTTCGTGCAGGAACTGGGCTCACGATTCACAGCTATCTCAAGCGGTGGACTTGTGATGTTCATCATAGAGATCTTGGTTCTGTACGCAGTAATCTGTGCTTCAATCATGCTGGTTCAGGGTACCCGCAAAATCCCAGTACAGTACGCCAAGCGTCTCGTGGGTAATAAGCAGTATGGCGGCGCTCGCCAGTACATACCTCTGAAATTGTTCGCAGCCAATGTGATGCCGATCATCTTTGCTCAGGCTTTGATGTTCATTCCTTTGGCTTTCGTACGCTACCAGAGCGACGGTGCCTCGTCTTGGGCAACATCCCTTATGGACAACCGCAGCCTCCTCTACAACGTCATCTATGTTACGCTGATCGTCGCATTCACTTACTTCTATACGGCAATCACACTCAATCCGACACAGATGGCTGAGGACATGAAACGCAATAACGGCTTCATCCCGGGTATCAAGCCGGGCAAGGACACAGCCGAGTACATCGAGACAATCATGTCACGACTCACATTCCCCGGCTCGTTCTTCATCGCCTTCATTGCTATAATGCCTGCACTCGCAGGACTGCTCAATGTTCAGCAGGCCTTCTCACAGTTCTTCGGTGGTACATCACTCCTCATTCTCGTTGGTGTTGTCATTGACACACTCCAGCAGATCGAGAGCCACATGCTGATGCGTCACTACGACGGACTGCTCAACTCAGGACGTACACGTAACGGTGCTGTTTCTGCGTATTGATTTTCCTCTTGAGAAATGAAAATATTTCTAAAGACCGAAGATGAAATTGAGCTGATGCGCAAGGCTAACCACTTAGTAGGTGAAACCCTTGCCGAATTGGCCAAACATATTAAACCAGGCGTGACGACCCTCCAACTGGATAGGATCGCGGAGGAATTTATCCGTTATAACGGAGCCGTTCCTACCTTCAAAAACTTTCCCAATCCTTTTGGAGGGCCGTTTCCCGCAAGTATCTGC
Organism: Leyella stercorea; assembly: GCF_019052365.1. GTDB lineage: Bacteria > Bacteroidota > Bacteroidia > Bacteroidales > Bacteroidaceae > Prevotella. The sequence continues at coordinate 28,819 of NZ_JAHQUY010000009.1, read as the reverse complement.
ACCTCTGTCAACAACGTTGTAGTTCATGGAATACCCGATGAAAAAACAATTTTAACTGACGGAGATATCATTTCTATTGATTGTGGCACACTTTTTGCTGGATATAACGGAGATAGTGCTTATACCTTTTGTGTCGGAGAAGTGAGTCAGAATGTCAGAGATTTACTGACAGTGACACGACAATCTTTGTACAAAGGCATAGAAATGGCAGTTGCAGGAAATCATGTCGGTGACATAGGTGATGCAATCCAAACTTTTTGCGAAGCGCACGGATATGGAGTGGTGAGAGAACTCACCGGTCATGGTATCGGACGCGAGATGCACGAAGATCCGGCGGTGCCCAATTACGGCAAGCGTGGAAACGGAGTGATGCTAAAGGAAGGAATGTGTATTGCCATCGAGCCTATGATAACCATGGGCGACAGACGAATTGGGCTCCTGCCAGACCGCTGGGGTATAGCTACCCGCGACGGTAAGCCAGCAGCACACTTCGAGCATACCATTGCCGTAAGGCGAGGTAAGGCAGAGATACTGTCAACGTTTGATTTAATAGAAAATCCTCAGTAATACCCGGCATCCTTTGATATATATAAGGTTTGCGTGTTGGAGGGAAAGTCAAATTCTAAAACAGAATAATACATATTTATGGCAAAACAATCCGCTATAGAGCAAGACGGCACAATCGTGGAGTCACTGTCAAATGCAATGTTTAGAGTCGAGCTTGAGAATGGTGTGCAGATTATTGCTCACATTTCAGGTAAGATGCGAATGCATTACATCAAAATCCTGCCCGGCGACAAGGTAAAGGTCGAGATGAGTCCGTACGACTTGACTAAGGGCAGAATCGTTTTCAGATACAAGTAACAATTTAAAGATATGAAAACAAGAGCATCATTAAAGAAACGTACACCCGACTGCAAGATCGTACGTCGTAAAGGTCGTCTGTTCGTTATCAACAAGAAGAACCCTAAGTTCAAGATGCGTCAGGGTTAATCCCGATGCAGGGTTGTAGGACGTGAACTTGAGAAAGTCGGGTTCTGCCACTCACAAAAAGAATTAATTAATTTAATCAATCAAATTTTTATTTTTAACAAATGGCAATAAGAATTGTTGGAGTAGATTTGCCCCAGAACAAGCGTGGCGAAATCGCATTGACCTATATCTATGGTATCGGTCGAAGTAGTTCAGCAAAGATATTGGACAAAGCCGGCGTTAGCCGCGACCTGAAGGTTTGCGATTGGAACGACGACCAGGCTGCCAAGATCCGTGAAATTATCGGCGCTGAATTCAAGGTTGAAGGTGATCTCCGTTCAGAGATCCAGATGAATATCAAGCGACTGATGGATATTGGTTGCTATCGTGGAGTTCGTCATCGTAACGGTCTTCCTGTTCGCGGTCAGAGCACAAAGAACAATGCCCGTACTCGTAAGGGAAAGAAGAAGACTGTTGCTAATAAGAAGAAGGCTACAAAGTAAAATTTAGTTGAAAGCTAAGTCACCGCAGGCCAGTGAGTGGTCGGCAGACTTTTAACTTTTAACTTTTAACTAAAAACAATTATGGCAAAGAAAACAGCAACAACTAAGAAAAGAAATGTAAAGGTTGACGCTATCGGACAGCTTCACGTTCACAGTTCGTTCAACAACATTATTGTATCTTTAGCAAATAGCGAGGGACAGGTGATTTCATGGTCTTCTGCAGGTAAGATGGGCTTCCGTGGTTCTAAGAAGAACACACCGTACGCAGCTCAGATGGCAGCAGAGGATTGCGGCAAGGTAGCATTCGACCTTGGTCTGCGTAAGGTTAAGGCTTACGTTAAGGGTCCGGGTAACGGTCGTGAGTCAGCAATCCGTGGCGTACACAGCTGCGGTATCGAAGTTATGGAGATCGTAGACGTTACTCCGCTTCCGCACAACGGCTGCCGTCCTCCGAAGCGTCGTAAGGTCTAACATTCCCTTTGCAGGTTTCTTTTTTGTTGAAACCTGCATACAATAAAGATACAAACAATATAAAGCATATAATTTATTATGGCAAGATATACAGGTCCGAAATCTAAAATTGCACGCCGTTTTGGTGAACCCATCTTCGGTGCTGACAAAGTTTTGTCCAAGAGAAACTTCCCTCCTGGACAGCATGGCAACAATCGTCGCAGAAAGCAGTCTGAGTACGCTGTCATGTTGGCAGAGAAGCAGAAGGCCAAGTACACATACGGTGTACTCGAGCGCCAGTTCCGTAACATGTTCGAGAAGGCAGCTAAGGCTGACGGTATCACAGGTGAGGTATTGCTCCAGAACCTCGAGAGCCGTCTTGACAACGTAGTATTCCGTTTGGGTATTGCTCCGACACGTGCTGCTGCTCGTCAGCTCGTTAGCCACAAGCACATCACAGTTGACGGCAAGGTAGTGAACATTCCTTCATTCTCAGTTAAGGCTGGTATGGTTGTAGGTGTTCGCGAGAAGTCAAAGTCTCTCGAGGTTATCGAGGCTGCTCTCGCAGGTTACAACCACAGCAAGTTCCCGTGGATTGAGTGGGATCAGACCACAAAGAGCGGTAAGTTCCTCCACAAGCCGGAGCGTGCTGACATTCCAGAGAACATTAAGGAACAGTTAATCGTTGAGTTGTACTCTAAATAATCATTAAATTAATGGCGATATTAGCATTTCAAAAACCTGACAAAGTTGTAATGTTGGATTCCAACGACAAGTTCGGTAAGTTCGAATTCCGTCCGTTGGAGCCAGGATTCGGTGTTACCATCGGTAACTCCCTGCGCCGCATTCTTCTTTCGTCACTTGAGGGCTACGCTATCAACACCATCAAGATTAGTGGTGTTGAGCACGAGTTCTCTTCAGTACCCGGCGTAAAGGAGGATGTAACTAACATTATCTTGAATTTGAAGCAAGTAAGATTCAAGCAAGTAGTAGAAGAATTCGAGAACGAAAAAGTTAGTATCACCGTTGAGAATTCGACAGAGTTCAAGGCTGGTGATATAGGCAAGTATCTGACTGGATTTGAAGTGTTAAACCCTGATTTGGTGATTTGTCATTTAGATGTCAAAGCTTCAATGCAGATCGATCTTACTATCAACAAGGGCCGTGGCTACGTCCCAGCTGATGAGAACAGAGCTTACTGCACTGACGTTAACGTAATTCCAATCGATTCTATCTACACCCCAATCCGTAACGTGAAGTATTCGGTAGAGCCTTATCGTGTCGAGCAGAAGACCGACTACGACAAGCTCGTTCTCGAAGTCACAACGGACGGTTCCATCCACCCGAAGGATGCGCTCAAGGAAGCTGCTAAGATTCTGATTCAGCACTTCATGCTCTTCAGCGACGAGAAGATTACTCTCGAGAGCCCTGAGCACGAAAGCAATCAGGAGTTCGACGAGGAAGTTCTCCACATGCGCCAGCTCCTCAAGACAAAGCTCACAGACATGAACCTTTCTGTTCGTGCGCTCAACTGCTTGAAGGCTGCAGATGTTGAAACACTCGGCGACCTCGTACAGTACAACAAGACAGACCTCCTTAAGTTCCGCAACTTCGGTAAGAAATCGCTCTCTGAGCTTGATGATTTGCTCTTGAGTCTGAATCTGTCGTTTGGAACCGACATTTCTCAATACAAATTAGATAAAGAATAAAACAAAATGAGACACAATAAGAAATTCAACCACTTAGGTCGTACTGCATCTCACCGTGGCGCTATGCTCGCAAACATGGCTATCTCGCTGATTATGCACAAAAGAATCACTACGACCCTCGCAAAGGCTAAGGCTTTGAAGATGTATGTAGAGCCGCTGATCACACGCAGCAAGGACGACAGCACAAACTCTCGTCGTGTTGTATTCAGCTACCTCCAGAACAAGTACGCTCTTAAGGAGCTTTTCAGCACAGTAGCTGAGAAGGTAGGCGACCGTCCTGGTGGCTACACACGCGTTATCAAGCTCGGCACACGTAAGGGTGACGCTGCTCAGATCGCATTCATCGAGCTCGTAGACTTCGACGAGAACATGGCTAAGACTGCAAAGGCTGGCAAGAAGACACGCCGTAGCCGCAAGTCAACTGCTGAGGCAACTGAAGCACCTGCTGCAGAGGCTGTTCAGGCAGAGGAGCCGAAGGCTGAATAATCGATGCACATCGCTTTATCTTAATATTAAGCCTGCTGACCGAAAAGGTCGGCAGGCTTTTTTTTGTTTTGTTTGATGAAAAAATCTGCCATATCTACCAGCATTGCCGTAACCTTCACATTATAAGCACGATAAAAGCTGGTAGATTTTCTAAAAAATGCAAAATATTCCAGCCTATCTACCATGTTTTATAAGTGTATCTGCCATGCCGTCTTGTACACTTTAAAATTTCTGTGTACATTTGTATGGTAAAATGTTAGGCGACGACTGAACCTTTCGGGGCACAAGGTTTGCGTTCTATATTTTGAAGACAATATTCTTTAGAAAACTATATTCTTTGGAAAACCAATATTCTATAGACAACAATATGCGCAAAGTAATAGGAATAGGAGAGACCCTTCTCGACATCATTTTCAAGGACAACAAGCCGATGGAGGCTGTGCCCGGCGGATCCACTTTCAATGCCATCGTGTCGTTGGGACGCGTTGGCGCCAATGCAACTTTCGTTACGGAGACCGGCGATGACCATGTTGGCGGACTTATTCGCACGTTTCTCTCGCAGAACAACGTGAACACCGATTATGTGTCGGTACGCAACGGATGGAAGTCGCCCGTTTCGCTGGCGTTCCTCGACAACGACAACAACGCCAACTACACATTCTATCGCGACGCCAATACCGACCCCGTTGATATGCAGTTGCCAGAAATTCAGGCAGACGACATCGTGCTGTTCGGTTCGTTCTATGCAGTGAGTCCTGCTACACGTCCTCAGGTGTCAGCCTTGTTGGATCGTGCGCGGGAGTGTGGAGCCATCATTTACTATGACGTCAATTTCCGTCCGTCGCATCGCGGCGACGTGATGAAGGTGACGCCAAACCTTATTGATAACCTCGATTACGCCGATATAGTGCGCGGTTCGCGCGACGACTTCGAGGTGCTCTACAAGAAAGACTCTGCAGAACGTGTCTACCGCGCCGAGACCTCGTTCTACTGTCCGCGACTTGTCTACACCGACGGTCCGCACCCCGTCACCGTCTTCTCTGACGGCGGCTTCCGCAAGGAGTATCCGATGCCGCAGACGCCTACCGTGAGCACCATCGGCGCCGGCGACAACTTCAACGCCGGACTTATCTGCGCCATGCTTCGCCATGACATCCGCCGTGCAGACCTCGAGCGAGGGCTTACGGAAGGCGAGTGGGCGAAGCTGATAGAGAGCGCAACGGCGTTCTCGGCGGATTGCTGCGCCGGGATATACAATTATGTGTCGGCGGAGTTTGGAGAGAAGCATAGGCTGTAGGAACTAGGGGGCTAGGGGTTCTAGGGGAGCTAGGGTTTCTAGGTAGATTAGGGGGCTAGGGTTTCTAGGTAGACTAGGGGGCTAGGAATTCTAGGTTTTTGGGGGAAACTGGGGATTCTAGGTTTTCTGGGGGAAACTTGTTGCTCTAGCTTTTGTATTATAAAACCCTAAAAAATAGACATTAATTGCTGTTACTCCGTCTTTTTCAGTAACTTTGCATAGATTAACTATAAACGTATAGACAATGAATATAGCACTTATAGGCTACGGCAAGATGGGACATATGATAGAGTCTATCTGCAAGGAGCGTGGCCACAACATTGTGAGTATCATCGATGTTGACAATCAGGACGACTTTGAGTCGGCTGCTTTTGCGTCTGCCGACGTAGCGATAGAGTTCACTTCGCCCACAGCCGCTTATGGCAACTATCTGCGTGCGTGGAAAGCAGGCGTGAAGGTGGTGAGCGGTTCTACCGGATGGATGAAAGACCACGGCGACGACGTGCGCCGCGCCTGCACCGAGGAAGGCAAGACGCTGTTCTGGGCTTCCAACTTCTCTATCGGCGTAGCAATCTTCTCAGCCGTAAACCGCTATCTGGCTAAGATAATGAACCAGTTCAGCCAGTACGACGTGCGCATGAGCGAGACCCACCACATACACAAGCTCGATGCTCCGTCAGGCACAGCCATCACCCTCGCCGAAGAGATTATCGACGACCTCGACCGCAAGACGTCATGGGTGAAGGGCGAACAGCATCTCGCTGACGGCACCGTAGAAGGCACCAACGATGTGGCTGCCGACCAGCTCGCCATCGAGAGCATCCGCCGCGATGAGGTGCCGGGCATACACACCATCTGCTACGACTCTGACGCCGACTCGATAACAATCACCCACGACGCCCACTCGCGCAAGGGATTCGCTCTCGGAGCCGTGCTCGCTGCCGAGTACACCAAGGAACACGACGGACTGCTCACCACGAAGGATCTGTTCAAGTTCTAAGGCAGGAGGCGGATGTGTCAAAAGTCAATTAGTGCGGGCTGAAAGCCCAACAATCACATAGCCCAGGGCCGCTCGGCTTTGCCGCTTGCCAGAGCAAGAACGCCCTGGGTGTTGAGATATATGATTGAACAGTGCGCCCTGTAAGGGCAACTCCTTAATAATTAGGCTTTTGCCCTTACTGGACGTATGGTTCGTGTGTGCCTTTTAACCCAAGGCGCTGCCTTGGGCTATGTGGTGCTGCCCCTTCGGGGCGTGTCGCTTGTGAGTTTTGACACACCCTCATCCTAAAGAATACTAATCGGAGCTTAGCTCCTAACCATTCAATAACAATGACCGAAAAAGAAAAGAAAGCCCTCAACCCGAAGGTGCAGTGGGCTAAGTGCATTGCCGCTGTTGTGGCATATCTGCTCTTCCTCTATTGGGTGAAGAGCTGGTGGGGACTCATCGTCCTACCGTTCATATTCGATGTCTACATCACAAAGAAGATAAACTGGCAGTGGTGGCGCGACTCAGAGAACCGCGTCACGGCAGCCATCATGCCGTGGGTCGACGCCCTTGTGTTCGCCCTTGTAGCCGTTTACTTCATCAATATCTACTTCTTCCAGAACTACGTCATCCCGTCGTCGTCGCTTGAGAAGTCGCTGCTCGTAGGCGACTACCTCTTCGTGTCGAAGGTGAGCTACGGACCGCGCAAGCCGCAGACCCCGCTCACGCTGCCGCTGACGCAGCACACGCTGCCCGTTGTCGACTGCGACTCGTACATCGAGTGGCCGCAGTGGGGCTACGAGCGCGCCAAGGGACTGGGCAAGGTGCAGCTCAACGACATCGTCGTGTTCAACTACCCGGCTGGCGACACCGTTCTCACCGCGCCCAAGTACTTGGGTCGCGACTTCTACGCCATCGCCTACGGAGCCGGCGAGCAGGAGTGGGCTGAGAAGCATAACGGCGAGATACCTTACTTCGCCACAAAGCAGCAGCAGTACGACTTCTTTGCGAAGCTCTACGCCGCAGGCCGCAAGCTCATCGACCAGAACCCCTCCGAGTTCGGCACGATAAAGACACGCCCCGTCGACCGCCGCGAGAACTACGTGAAGCGCTGCGTGGGTCTGCCCGGTCAGACTCTGCAGATAAAGAACCGCATCATCTACCTCGACGGTAAGCCGAACAAGGAGCCCGACAACGTGCAGTACAGCTACCACGTGAAGCTGCGTGCGCAGCTCCCGCTCGAACTCATCGACGAGCTGGGCATCTCCAGCGAGGACATCGCTTCGCTCAACATGTACGGCTACCTGCCGCTCACCAACGCTTCCGTGAAGGCACTGCGTGCACGCAAGGACGTGGTGGAGAGCGTTACACCAGTGACCGATGCCGACAACCTGGCTGACGTATGGAGCACCTATCCGCTCAACGGCAACAAGCGTTGGACCCGCGACAACTACGGACCGATTTGGATTCCGAAGCGCGGCGCTACGCTCACGCTCACCATGGACAACATCGCCGTCTACGAGCGTCCGATACGCGTCTACGAGGGCAACGACCTGCAGGTGAAGAACGGAAAGATATACATCAACGGCAAGCAGACCAACAAGTACACCTTCCGCATGGACTACTACTGGATGCAGGGCGACAACCGCCACAATTCTGCCGACTCGCGCTACTGGGGCTTCGTGCCCGAAGACCACATCGTGGGCAAGCCGATATTCATCTGGTGGTCGAGCGACCCCGACCATACCGGCACCGCCGGCATCCGCTGGAGCCGTCTGTTCCGCTTCGTCGACAATATCAAGTAACTATAAAACCCTAAGATTATGGCAGTAAGCAAAGTGGCGGTGAGAAAGACCGTCGAGTTCCTTCTCTATTTCGTTACGTTCATGGTGTATATGGGCATCGCCAGTCTGTTCGGATACGATGCGTATAGCTTCGAGAGCAATTGGGCTTTGTTCGTCTATTACCTCGTGCTCAACTTCCTTACCGGCGTCACCGTGAGCTGCGTGCTTTCGCTTTAGAGCAAGCGCAATAAACGCAGATCGTAGGGCTGTATATCCAATCACTAACACGACCATTCAGACAGATGTCAACAAACATTGAGCAACCCACTCCCCACACCGCTGCCGAAGGGCAAGAGGGCACGGCTACCTGCCTGCTCTCCTCCGCCTACTTCCCACCCGTGCAATGGATGCAGAAGCTTCATCGCTACGGACATGCGATAGTGGAGCGTTGCGACAACTTCACGAAGCAGACCTACCGCAACCGCTGCCTGATAGCCACGGCTAACGGCGTGCAGGCGCTCACCGTGCCCATCGAACGCTACGACGGCGCCAAGTGCCCCATGCGCGACATACGCATCTCCGACCACGGCGAGTGGCGCCACCTCCACTGGAACGCCATCGTGTCTGCCTACGGCGAGTCGCCGTTCTTCATGTACTACGCCGACGACCTGCGCCCGTTCTTCGAGCGCCGTTGGGAGTTTCTCTTCGACTTCAACATGGAGATAACCGCCAAGCTCTGCGAGCTGCTCGACGTGCGTCCGAATATCAGCGTCTCAGACGAGTACATGGACGCCGCTGCTGTAGGCGCCGACGACTTCCGCGACGCCATCCGCCCGAAGCATCCGCTGCCCGACGCTGCGTTCACGCCGCGCGAGTATTATCAAGTTCATGCCCTGCGCCAGGGCTTCCAACCCAACATGTCGGCTCTCGACCTGCTCTGCAACGAGGGTCCCGAAGGAATATTATATTTATGAAACCGAACTATATCTTTGAAACAGAAATGGAGGTTCGCGACTACGAGTGCGACATCCAGGGCATCGTGAACAATGCCAACTACCTCCACTACACCGAGCACACGCGCCATCTCTTTCTCACGTCGCTCGGCGTGAGCTTCGCGCGCCTTCACGAGAAGGGCGTCGACGCCGTAGTGGCGCGCATGAACCTGCAGTACAAGACGCCGCTACGCTGCGACGATGTCTTCGTCTCGAAGCTCGGCGCGCGCAAGGAGGGTCTGCGCTACATCTTCGACCACGCTATTCACCGCAAGTCGGACGGCCGCCTCTGCTTCCTCGCCACCGTGGAGCTCGTGAGCCTTATCAACGGCAAACTCGGCGTAAGCGAAGACTACGACCGCGCATTCGGCTTCGCTGCCTGCGAGTGATTTGACAGCGTATTCCGCTGCTTGTTATGATTTTACAACGGATTAATCGGATTTTCTGCTGCTTTGGATGTTTAACAACGGATTAATCGGATTAAACGGATTTTCTGCTGCTTTGGATGTTTAACAACGGATTAATCGGATTAAACGGATTTTCAGCTGTTTTGGAAATTTAACAACGGATTAATCGGATGCTATTCTCAGGGGGTGCACTTGTCTCAAGTGCACCAACCAAGCAAGAAGAACCTCCCACGGAATCCACTTGCTGAGAGTGGACTCCCACAGATTCGTTGGGTGCGTTGATTTCACAACTGATTAAACGGATTCCTGCTGCTTGTAAAAAACAACGGATTAATCGGATTAAACGGATTTTCTGCTGCTTTGGAAAATTAACAACGGATTAATCGGATGCTATTTTCAGGGGTGCACTTGTCTCCGCTCGGCTTTGCCGCTTGCCAGAGCAAGAAGTGCACCAACCAATCAAGAAGAACCTACCACGGAATCCACTTGCTGAGAGTAGACTCCCACAGATTGCACGGATTTTCACAGATTCGTTGGGTGCGTTGATTTCACAACTGATTAAACGGATTCCTGCTGCTTGTGAAAAACAAACAACGGATTAAACGGATTAAACGGATGCTATTTTCAGGGGGTGCACTTGTCTCAAGTGCACCAACCAAGCAAGAAGTGCACCAACCAAGCAAGAAGTGCACCAACCAAGCAAGAAGTGCACCAACCGAACAAGACTTGCACTAACCAAGCAAGACTTGCACCAACCGAGCAAGAAGTGCATCAATCAAGCAAGAGAACAGATTTTGTTGCAGGTTCTTCTCACCAAGTGCTCATTCTATGGGCGAACTCCAACGAGTAAACCTCCTTACCGCGACCTGGTAACGCCGTTACCGCAGTCGGGTAATGATGTTTCCGATACGCGGTAATGACTTTTCCGGTGCGTGGTAATGATACGACCATAAATCAAAAGGGACTCAGTACGCATCGTACTGAGTCCCTTTTGCTTTGATAACGTTGCGCAGACCTACACGCCCTGCACCTTATGAATCATCTCTCGTGCCTGCTCCATGATAGCCGTCAGCTCCTCCACCGTCGTGGCGCGCAGCATGGCGATGCGCGTCTGACGGAAGTCGGGTATGCCCTTGAACACCGGCGACGCAGCGATATGGCGGCGCGTGTGCAGTATGCCGCGATACTCGTCGATGCGCTCCACGTTGATGCGCAGCTGCTCAAGCAGCAAGTCAATCTTGCGGTCGGTGGTGAGCGTAGGGTCGGCAGGACGTCCGTCGAGCACGTCGCGCATCTCCTGGAATATCCACGGACAGCCGAACGTAGCACGACCCACCATCACCGCGTCCACGCCGTAGCGGTCGAACGCGTCGCGCGCCTGCTCGGGTGTGCAGATGTCGCCGTTGCCGATGATGGGGATGTGTATGCGCGGGTTGCGCTTCACTTCGCCGATGAGCGTCCAGTCGGCGTCGCCCGTGTACATCTGCGCGCGCGTTCTGCCGTGTATGGTGAGCGCCTGGATGCCGCAGTCTTGTAGCGCCTCCGCAAGGTCGCAGATGACGAGCTGTTCGTGGTTCCATCCCAAGCGCGTCTTCACCGTGACGGGCGTGTTCACCGCCTTCACCACCTCGCGCGTGATGTCTAATAGCAGCGGTATGTTCTGCAGCATGCCAGCTCCGGCTCCCTTGCCAGCCACCTTCTTCACGGGGCATCCGAAGTTGATGTCAATCACGTCGGGCTTCACCTGCTCCACAATCTTCGCAGCCTCCACCATCGACTCCACGTCGCGGCCATATATCTGTATTCCCACGGGTCGCTCCTCGTCGCTGATGGTGAGTTTGCGCAGCGTGGCGTTCACCGATCGCACGAGTGCCTCGGCGCTCACGAACTCCGTGTAAACCATCGATGCGCCGAACCGCTTGCAGAGGTGTCGGAATCCGATGTCCGTCACGTCCTCCATTGGTGCGAGGAACAGCGGTCGTTCCCCAAACTGTATGTTTCCTATGTTCATGTTGTTCTTTGTTCTTTTCTTAGTGTATTATCTTTGTATTTTCCCAAAGAATATCTCCCACAGATTTCACAGAAGTTAGGTTGTCTTCAAGGGGGGCACTTGTCTCAAGTGCACCAACCGAGCAATGTTAATATGCCTTTGTTACGTTGGTGCACTTGAGACAAGTGCACCCCCTGAAGTTAGCAGCATCTGTGTCGAGTGCAATCTGTGGGAGAATCCTCATCGTAAATCGTATTCCGTGGGAATCAACGCGCTACTTCTTTATGGGAGCAAGCGTTTTGCGATACTCCTCGGGGTTCTTCAGCAGTTCGGCAGCCTTGGCAAACTGCTTGTCGTAGCGCAGCGAGTTCTGCAGCGCGCCGCGGTCGAAGTAGTAAGCCGACATGATGTCGTTGGCGATGATCTGCTTCAGCTGCTCCTTGTTGTACGGATAAGCCAAGTCCTTCTTCAAGTCGTGCTTCAGCTTCGCCTTCAGCGCCTCGAACTCCGGCTTCGCATCCTCGTAGTAGCCCTCGAAGCGCGCCAGCTTCTCCAGGTCCTTCAGATACTTCTCGCTCACCTGGTCGTACTCGAAACCACTCTTTATGACATAAGCGCAGAACTCGTCGTAGTCCTTGTCCGAGAACTCGAACTCCGACGGCTCAGCCACCGTGCGGTGCTTCGCCATGTACTCAATCTCGTAGTTGAGCAGCAAGTCGGTAGTGTCGGCGAACTGCAGGTAGTAGGCGATGTTCGGCATCGAGTCGGGGAGCACCTCGATGTCGGGCTTTATGCCTCCGCCGTCGCGCACGATGCGGCCCGCCGCCGTGCGGAACTCATGCGTCAGCGAGTCTGCCACATTCTCGCTCGCCAATCCCTTCTCCGTATGCTTGTACTTGCGCGCCTGGATGCAGCGGCCCGACGGAATGTAGTATTTCGCGGTAGTCAGTTTCAGCTTGCCGTTGTAGGGTAGGGGCACGTTCGGCACCTGCACCAGTCCCTTGCCGTATGTGCGTGTGCCCATCACCACGGCGCGGTCGAGGTCCTGCAGCGCGCCCGACGTAATCTCGCTGGCGCTCGCCGTCTCCTCGTTCACCAGCACCACGATAGGCATCACAGTGTCAATCGGTTCCATCGTCGTAGAGAACGTCTTGTTGGAGCTCTTCACCTTGCCGCGCATCTCGAGCAACTGCTTGCCCTTCGGCACGAACATATTCAGAATCTGCAGCGCCTCCTGCACCGATCCGCCTCCGTTGGAACGCAGGTCGAGCACCAGTCCGCGCATGCCCTTCGAGCGCATCTCGACGAACGCGCGGCGCACGTCCTTCGCCGAGTTCTCGAGAAACTGGTTGTAGCTGATATAGCCGATGCCGTCGGGCTGCAAGCCGTAGTACGTAAGGTAAGGCATCTGAATGGCGCGTCGCTGCACCTTCAGCGTTAGTGTCTTGCCCGTAGCTGGGCGCTTCACCTTCAGCATCATCGTCGTGCCGGCGTCGCCGCGCAGATGCTCCGACACGTACGCCGTCGTCTTTCCCTCCATCGACTCGCCGTCGATAGACAGAATCATGTCGCCCTTGCGCAGACCCGCCTCCGCTGCCGGCATACCCTCGTACGGCTTGTTTATCACCACGTTCTTGCGCGTGAAGCTATACGAGATAATGGAGCCGATGCCCGCATACTTGCCCGTGAGCATCTGCTTGTATTCGCCCACCTTGTCCTCCGGGTAATACTCCGTGTACGGGTCGAGCGATCGCAGCATCTGGTTGACGGCGTCGCCCACCACCTCGTCGGCGTTCAGCGAGTCGACGTATAGCAGGTCGAGGTTGCGGTAGACGGCGTTGAACACCTCAAGGTTCTTCGCCACGCGGTAGTTGTGGTCGCTGCTGTTCTGCGCCGCCGCCAGCATAGGCAGCATTATCAGCGCAATGATTATGAGTTTTCGCATTTCTTCTATGTTTTTGAGTTCGTTATAAATCTTTTTCGGTTCGATGTCACGCTTTTCGGGCACATCGTCATTCAGCCTACAAAAGTACAACATTAACGCCAAATACATATAAATAATGTAGAGTTTTTAAGCCCGCACACCTTTCTGTGTCAGCAAAACAGCCCCATTTTTAATTTTTTTGCCATATTATAACAAAAAAATGCTGAAAAATTTTTGAGTTACGGAAAAACTTATTACCTTTGCATCCGCAATCAGACAACAAGCCAAGTTGTCACAAGAAAAATGCTTCAATAGCTCAGTTGGTTAGAGCACCTGACTGTTAATCAGGGGGTCGTTGGTTCAAGTCCATCTTGAAGCGCAAACATCGGATTGCTTCAATAGCTCAGTTGGTTAGAGCACCTGACTGTTAATCAGGGGGTCGTTGGTTCAAGTCCATCTTGAAGCGCCATTTAAAAAGCCTCGCAAGTTTTCACTTGCGAGGCTTTTTCTGTTAGGGGGTGCAGCAGTCTCTGCTGCACCAACCAAGCTATTGGTGCACTTCTTGCTTGGTTGGTGCAGTGGAGACCACTGCACCCCCTATTTGGGCATATTTTTTTTGAGGCTGCTTTTTAGTTGCTGCGGAGACCGGAGACCTCCGCTACTAAAGCAACTCTATTTGTATTTTCTGAATCTCCACCACATCATCACGCCCGCCGACGTCAGTCCGAACGGGAACGCCATCCACACGCCCATCAGTCCGTAGCCCAGCACGAATCCGCAGAGATAGCCAACGGGCAGCGAGATGACGAAGAAGGCGATGAACGCAATCAGCATCAGCGGCTTCACGTCGGCGATGCCGCGCAGCGCGTTCGCGTAGTTTATCTGCATGCCGTCGCCGAACTGGTAGATGAAGAACGGCAGGAGCAGCGAGAGCACACCCGCCGACACCTCGGCGCTGTCTGTAAACCATCCGCCGATATGGTTGCGCAGCAGGAAGATGATGCCGCCGAGCACCACCTCGAGCATCACCATAAGACGCAGACCCGCCGTCACCGTGTGGCGCACGTTCTGCACGTCGTGCTGTCCGTGGAAGTAGCTCGTGCGCACAGCCACCGCAGCACCCAGTCCGTAGTAGACCATGAACGTGAACTGCGAGATGGTAGACATCACCTGATGCGACGCCAAGGCTATCGTGCCGAGCCATCCCACCATGATGATAGAGAGCGAGAACGACGCCGTCTCCATGCCCATCTCCAGCGCTATAGGCGTGCCGAGCGAGCCGAGGCGGCGCAGCAAGTCGCGCGACCAGCCCAGACGGAAGAAGCCCTCTCTGTATGAAGCGAAGCGGCGTGCGCGCAGGAACACCGTGGCGAACACCACCACCATTATTATACGCGAGAGCAGCGTAGACACGCCCGCACCGATTACGCCCATCTCGGGCGAACCGCACTTACCGTAGATGAATATGTAGTTGCCGACGATGTTCAGCAGGTTGCCCGAGAGCAGAATCCACATCGACGTGCGCGTCAGCGTGATACTGTCCGTAAACTGCTTGAAGGCGTTGAACAGCATCACGAACGGCAGCGATGCAAACAGCACCATATAGTAAGGACGCATGTAGCCGAGCAGTTCCTCCGGCTGTCCGATGTTGCCCAGATTGAAGAAGAGCACCAGCAGCACAGTCATCATCGCCACCGCCGCCAGCGTGTTCGTAAGCAGCGAGCAGCGCAGCGCCTGACCCGCTCCGGCATGTTCGCCGCGTCCGAAGAGCGCGCCCACTATAGGCGTCAGTCCGTAAGAGAAGCCCGTGCCGGTGATGATGGCAAGGTTCATGATGTTGTTGACGAACGACGCAGCGCCAAGCTCCGTCGTGCTGTGATGGCCCACCATCATCGTGTCCGCAAAGCTAAGCACAATCATACCCATCTGACCTATCATGATAGGGATGCCGATGGAGAGCAGCGTGCGGTAGTGCTGCCCCATGCTTATCGTGCTGTTACCAGAATTTGTTTTTGTCTTCGTTGTATTCATATCCGACAGCTGCCAGTTGGTCAATAATCTGTTGTTTTTCTACGTGGAGGTCGTCGCATAAAGCGTCGAGCGAGGGGTAAGTGTCGCGCAAGTGCGCATTGATGACGCTGAAGAGCATCATCGGGTCTTTGGGTAATCCAAGCATAATAATCTGATTAAATAATAGTTACCTGATAAAATTCAGAGTGCAAAGTTACTCAAACTTTTACAAACAAATGGCACGAATGGGTTTACATCTTGTCAAAAGGTTCAATATATTTCCGTTTTTTAGTGCGAGAGGGTAGATTTTCGGGCTTTTTTTTGGCTCTGTCGCTTTTTTTGCCGAACTTTGCACCGAATATAGCTTTCTAAAATTCAAGCACATAGGCGACTTTACGATGTGGCGGAAAACGATTGCGCCACCTATATATAATAAATCAAAACAGAAATATTAATGGTAAAGCCATTCTCACTAATTGCTGTCGTGGCATTTGCTACGACACTCACATCTTGTTTCAAGGATGAAGCGCTCAACAACGAGTGCGACATAGAAAAGGCATGGATTCAGGTGGACAACCCCGACGAGGTGTTCTTCCAGCCGTCCAATGCCGAACTCCCGGATATCGAGTCGACAAAGACCGATCTTATCTTCCCCGACCTGCGCCCTAACAGCGATGTTACAGCCTTGCCGGTATACTTCAAGGTAACTGACGGAGCGACAATCGCTCCGGAGAACGGTTCGGTGCAGAACTTCGCAGACGGCCCCGTGACATACGTCGTGACGTCAGAAGACGGACAGTACAACCGCACATACCGCGTCTTCATAAAGGCGACGGATGCAGGTACCACCCCCGATCCGGGCAAGCCGGAGGAGCAGTTCGGCTACGTAAACTACAACTTCGAGAACTACTTCCTCGACCCCGCATCGTCTAAGTTCTATGTGTGGAGCGACTACGAGAACGGCTCTAACTGGGCAACCGGCAACCCCGGCTTCAAGATTGCGAAGGGATCTGCTACGCCCGACCAGTATCCGTCTACACCTCTCGCAGAGGGCTACGACGGAGCAGGCGTCAAGCTCGTGACAAGCGATACCGGTCCGTTCGGCGTGGTAGTGAACATGCGCATCGCAGCCGGCAACCTCTTCACCGGCGTGTTCGACTCGAAGTCGGCTACCAAGGCGCCGCTTAAGGCTACACACTTCGGCGAGGGCTCGTACAACCAGATAAACTATCGCCCCGTGACGCTCGCAGGCTACTACCAGTACACGCCGGGCGAAGTGTTCAAGGACAAGTCGGGCAAGGTGGTAGAAGACCGCATCGACCAGGGCGACATCTACGCCGTAGTGTTCCGCAACGTAGACAGCGAGGGCAAGTCGTTCTACCTCACCGGCGACAACGTGCTCACATCTCCGCAGATTGTGGCGCTGGCTCGCGTGCCTAACGTCGTGAAGACCGAAGGCGGATGGAAGAACTTCTCCGTCGACTTCAACTACTGCGGCGAACTCGACCCCGCCATACTCGCCAACTACGGCTACAGCATGGCAGTAGTGTTCACATCGAGCATCGAAGGCGCAGCCTTCCAGGGTGCAGTGGGCAGCACGCTGCTCATCGACAAGGTAAGTATTGCATACAAGAAGTAAGGAAACAAGCAAATGAAGAAATCAATAATAGCCGCAGCCTTCGCGCTGCTCTTCGGCGCGCAGGGCGCGTCGGCAATCGGAATATTCGACAACCTTTGCTATCAGGCTCGTCTCGGCTACAATATCGGCGGCACAATGCCGATGGGCATGCCCGCTTCCATACGCGGTCTCAATAGCTACACGCCGAAACCCAGCTTCACCATAGCACTCGACGCCTACAAGCCGCTCACCGAGAAGTGGGGCATGATGGCAGGCTTCCATTTCCAGACAAAGGCGATGGAGACCGACGCTCGCGTGAAGAGCTATTCAATGGAGATGCGCCAGGGCAGCGAGTCGCTGAGCGGACTCTTCACGGGCAATGTCGTTACGAATGCAAAGCAGCTCGTCATAACGCTGCCTCTGCAGGCTACGTTCAGCGTGTCGGACGCAGTGCGACTGAAGTTCGGTCCCTACTTCTCTTACGCTCTTAACAACGAGTTCACCGGCTACGCCTACGACGGCTATCTGCGCGAGGGCGACCCGACTGGTCAGAAGGTGGAGCTCGGACATAACGAGGGTGAGCGCGGCGACTACGACTTCTCGAGCGATATGCGCCACTGGCACTTCGGCTTCGACTTCGGTGCCGACTGGTACTTCTCGCAGCACTTCGGCGCATACGCCGATGTGCAGTGGGGTATGTCGGGCGTGTTCCGCGAGAAGTTCAAGACTATCGAGCAGACAATGTACCCCGTGTATGCTACGCTCGGTGTGCTGTACAAGCTCAAGTAGGTTGATGTGTTGAGATGTTGATGTGTTGAGATGTTGACATTAGTTTACTGCTTAATGGCAAATCTCACCACCACACCATACACCACCTCACCATCACATCTCACCACCTCACCACCTCACCATAACAACAATAATTATTAAACCTAAAAACAAATAACAAGCTTATGAAAAAAATCTTTACTCTGTTAGTCCTTTTGATGGCGACAGTATGTGTGTCTGCCCAGCAGTATTACAAAGGAACATTCCACTCAAAGGTGAATGACTTTAACGATTATGAAACAACCGTAGCCGTAACCCAGGGCGAAGGCGGCAAGTACACACTCGTGTTCGAGAGCGTAATCTTCGGCAACGACGACTTCGGCAAGTGTACATTCGCCGGAATCGAGAACTATAAGTGGGCAGGCGGCAACAGCTTCACCTTCTCTAACGAAGGCGGCAACATCGGCGCAGCTACAAAATACTATTTCGAGTTGTCTGACGCTCTCGGCAAGTCTGTAATCGACGACGAGAAGATCTACATCACATTCAAGTACTTCCAGGTTAACACGACCAAGGAGTACAGAAACGTAGTGTTTGAAGGCAAGCGCACAAGCAGCGGCGGTGGCAGCACTGGCGGCGACGACAAGCCGACAATCACCGACACAGAGCAGTTCACTGCTGACGTAGTTTCTGTATTAGAAGGCGGTCAGGCTGGCAAAGTTAAGTATCCTAACGTATTAGCAAAGGTTTGCGAGTGGAGCGACGGCGTACACAGCCTCGAAATCGAGCACATCGACACAGAGAAGGGCTCAATGTCAGGCGTTATGTTCAAGGGTCTTGAGAAGAAGGAAGTAAACGGCGAGGTGGTATACACTGGCACAGTAGAGCCGGACATCACAGACCTTCCTGACTTCTACCTCGGCTACACAAAGCTCATGGCAAACGTTGAGGCTAAGATCGACGAGAGCGGCGACCTCTCTGCTACAATCGTGTTCACAGACGAGGACGAGCCTGCGTTCAAGCTCACAGCATGGTTCAACTATCAGGAGCCGTTCGTTCCGGCAGGTCCGTTCTCTGTAGGAGGTGGCCTCGTTGGTTACACCGTAACAGACGACGGCGATTTCACTAATAACGTAGTGAATACACTCACATTCACAGAGACAGCAGAAAACGTATATACACTCTCGTTCTCTAACGTAGCTATTCCTAACGGCATCGGTCTCAACACCGTTTCGTTCGAGGGCGTTGCACGCACAGGCAACGACAGCGAGGCTAAGTTTGCAAGCAAGAAGGGCGTGGCTAAGACAACAGCTGCACACCCGTCTTACACAGAGGTCGACTACACCGATCTCGAGTTTATCGTAGGCTTCGACGCAGATAAGAAGGTGACAAGCTGCACTGGTAGGTTCGTCATCGACAACTGGGGCGAGTCTGTTGCTTACACATTCAACTACGACCCGACAGCAACTTCTGTAAACACAGTAGTAGCTGCTGACGGCACCGTTAAGCACATCTACACACTCACTGGTGCGAAAGTTACTTCTCTCCAGCGCGGCGTGAACATCGTGCGCACAGCCGACGGCAGAACGCTGAAGGTTCTGAAGAAGTAATTTTAATTAATAATAGATGAACAAATTATTTATTACAATGGCTACCGCTGCCCTGAGTCTCTCGGCAGCGGCAGCCGATTTCACCGGCTCGTTCGGCAAAGACCTGAACGGTAACGGTAAGATCAGCGTTGTCGACAACGCTGACGGCAAGACAGTGAAGGTGACAATCAGTGGCGCAACTATCAAGGTAGGCACCACCAGCGCACCTGTTAGCGACCTTGTTCTTGACGGCGTGAAGTCGTCAAAGGTCGGCAAATTCCAGCTCCTCAACGGAACAGCGCACGCCGGCGACTACGACGTGTTCTTCCTCGGTCAGGTTGCAGACGGCAAGATCACAGCCAAGTTCAACCTCAACCTCGACGGAGCTTACTATGCTCAGGGTACATTCGGCGAGAAACGCTACACACTCGGCCAGCTTCTCGGTTCCGACTTCGAGACATGGCACAAGGCTGAGTACAGCGGCAACACAAGCGATGAGCCGGACGGCTGGCACTCGTTCATGAGCGCACACGCTTCTGGTATGTATGCTTCTGCGCGCAAAAACACCCACACATTTATCTCTAAGGACGTTCGCCCAGGTGCTAAGGGACAGTGCGTCAAGGTCGTTTCAAGCAAAGTGCTCGGCGTACCTGCCAACGGCACTATCACCACCGGTCGTCTTTACGCAGGTCATATAAAGCCGACAAACCCAGCCAACAACGCTACAAGCGATCCCGCCGGTACCGATAAAGACTCGAACAACGACCCGTTCTACGCCCCGATCAACACTTTGCCCGATTCTATCGCAGTATGGGTGAAGTACAAGCAGGGAGCACTCTCTGCCGACAACAAGCAAAACTATCCCTACGCCAACCTCTCGGCTGTGCTCACCGACGGCACCAAGTATCAGGATCCGGAGGACAAGACATACACCAATGTGTTGGCAAAGGCTCAGAATAAGAAGATCGCGGAGAACGGCAACGTTTGGCAGCGCATCTCTGTACCGTTCGCATACACGGATGCAAAGCTCGACCCGAAGGCAATGCTCGTAACGCTTTCTACAAACGCCCAGCCGGGTGTGGCTTCAAAGGATGTAGACACCCCTGACGAGCTTTACATCGATGACCTCGAGCTTGTCTACAACTCACAGCTCACCTCTCTGAAGATTGGCGGCGTAGAGGTTCCGGGCTTCGCAAGCGACAAGTACAGCTACACTGTCTACTCTACAAAGGACGCTGACAAGAAGCTCGAGTTCGCAACAAACGCTAAGTCGGCTTTCGTAGCGTCAGAAGCTGTCGCTCCGACAGACGGTAGCGGCAACCTCGTATACAACGTGACCGTTACATCTGCCGACCTGCAGACATCTCACACATACGTTGTGAACGTAGTTTGCCCGACAACATACACCGACCAGCTCCTCATCAACCTCAACGGCGAGGATCAGGAGCCGGAGCAAGCAAGCATCGACGTATGCAGCGAGGGCAACAACAACTACACCTTCGTGCTGACGAAGTTCTCGTTCGGCGAAATCCTTATCGGCGACGTTACAATCAGCGGCGTGCCATGCGTAGAGAAGGACGGCAAGCAGACCTTCACCGTAGAGAAGGACGCTACCATCACTAACGGTGCTGACATCGCTGAGATGCTCGGCAACAAGGTGCATGTCACAATGAACGCAGAAATCGAGAACGGCAAGCTCTACGCAGAGATGGCGCTCCCCGTAACACTCGGCGAAGCGACTATCAACGTGAAGGCTACATTCGGCAAGAAGGCTACAAACGTAGAGAAGACCACCTACAAGGACCAGCTCGTCATCTCTCTTGATGGCGAAGTGCAGGATCCTGAGGAGGCAACCATCGACGTTATCAAGCAGAGCGAGGGTAAGTACACCTTCGTGCTCAACCAGTTCTCGTTCGCAGGTCTCCTCATCGGCGACGTTACAATCACCGACGTACCGGGCGTTGAGAAGAACGGCTACGTGTTCTACACCGTAGAGAAGGACGCAGCCATCACCAACGGCGCTGAGATTGCTGAGGCTCTCGGCAACAAGGTGCACGTGAAGATCGTCGAGGCTTACAGCAAGGACGGCAAGCTCTACGCTAAGATGACTCTCCCCGTAACAATCGAAGATGCTACAATGAACGTAGAGGCAGTGTTCGGTACAAAGCCGGCAGCAGGCATCAACGGCATCACCACCACTCAGAACGGCAAGGTTGAGGTTTACAACGTCAACGGCGTACGTCTGAACGGCCTTCAGAAGGGTCTGAACATCGTTCGCACCGCTGACGGCAATGTAGTGAAGGTGTTGAAGTAATAAGACATAATAGACATTGAACATACATAGGGTGTGTTAAAATGGAATTGGCAAATGTTAAATTCCGTTTTAACGCACCCTATTTCGTTTATTTTAACTATTTTTGAAGCATCTAAACTAAAATCAGCATGAAGAAAGTATTTACACTCATGGTTTTCTTGATGACAGCGCTCTGCACATTCGGTCAGGTATTCACCGACGACCTGCATGTGACAAGCGGCGCAGGCAGAACAACCGACTACGCACAGAAGGAAGTGGAGCTGACCAAGGTGTCAGACGACGTCTACAAGTTTACGTTCCGCAAACTCGCTCCAATGGAATACAAGACCTTCGGCGACTTCGTCGTTGAGGATGTGACGGCAACCGTTGATGCAGCCGGCGAGATGACATTCTCTACCGCAAGCACCGAGGGCACATGGACCAACGTTACGAGCACAGCAGCCATCGGTGGTGTAAAAGAAGGCAGCAAGTCGTCGATCAGTGCATTCACGGCTACACTCTCAGCCGACAAGTCGAAGCTCATCGTCGACTTCACCTTTATGACGATGGGTAGCGATGTGGATGTGGTGTTTGGCAAGAAGATAGATACCGCTATCAACACCGTGAATGCCGCTGACGACAACAGGTATGTCGAGATATACAACCTCGGTGGAGTGCGTATGCAGCGCCTGCAGCGCGGTATCAACATCGTGCGCACAGCAAGTGGCAAGGTGAAGAAGGTGCTCGTGAAGTAACATTAATACAATTTACTAACATTAATTAATAACAAACCAAATTTATTATGAAGAAAATTTTCTCCTTACTCGTTATGTTGGTGATGACTGCGACGGCGTTCGCTCAGTCAACAAGCGAGAAAATTATTCCTGACGGCACTCAGCCTAACGGCGGTACCATCACACCTAAAGCAATCACAGTCGACTGGGCTACCCAGAAGATTGTAGCGAATGTAGATTTGACAAACTGTCTTACCGGCACCAACGAGCAGATCTTCGCTATCTCTACCAACAGCGCGGATATTGCAAACTGGGACCAGGAAAGCGGAAGCACTCTCCATTTCTTCTACAGACAGAACTTTACTGACTGGGGTTCTACAACTGCCGATGTTCACAAGTTCGCTGTTCAGTATCGCTATAAAGGCGATAACGGCGCTACCAACCGTTTCTACGAGGTGCAGGACATCTCTAACTGCACCATCGTAATGGACAAGGAAGGCGTTCATATCGACGGCACACTCGTGTTCGAGGCTTCTCTTATGCCGCAGCTCTACAAGGAGGGTGCTAACCAGCTCTACTTCGGTTCTTTGCGCGGCGAGCATCCGTACGCTACATACAAGTCTGTAGAGCTCGTGACAGAGGGCGGTACAACACCTGGCGAGACCACTACATACGATTTTACAAGCAATGTGGAGACTGTTTACTGGAAAGAAATTGCTGAGGGCGACTACCTCGATTTCCACCAGTATGTTAAGGATGCAAAGCTTCAGCTCGTTAAGGAACTTAACGGCACATACACAGCTACTCTCAAGAATGTAGTAGTAGGCGAAGATCGCGTTTCTCTTGGCGATATCGTTATCGCAGGTCTTGAGGCAACAGAGAACGCAGGCAAACTTGAGATTGATGTTCCTGCATGCAACATTGCAATCAATGCTCCTGGTTCACCATACGATGGCAAGTCTATGGCTATTAAGGGTGGTATGATTGACGCAACTCCTGCTGCTGATGCAGACAGCAAGGGCTCGGCATCTGTTAAACTCACTATCCTTGTCGGCAACGGCGACATGATCAGCTACGAGTTCAGTGATGATGTTTACGTTCCGAACATTTATAACTTCACAAGCAACGCTTATGTAAAGGCAGGCGATGAGGTTACTGACTATGAGAATGTAGACGCAGTGCTCACAGAGTACATGGAAGGCGTTTATATGGTTAAGTTCAAGAAGATCACTTTGGGTTCAAAGAAGGAAGACTTCACAATCGAGAACCTCAAGCCGACAAAGGGCGAAGATGGTAACATTACCTTCACAACACCTGATGCAAGCGGCTTCTGGAACGACGCTGACGAAACAGAACTCGACTTCACCGACTTCTCTGCTTCTGTAAAGGTAGGCGAGAACGGCTTCGAGGGCTTCGTTTGCAAGTTCACAACAGAGAACGGTCAGTTCGTTTACGGCGAGAAGGCAGAGACACCGGAGCCGCCGTCAGTAGTTGAGACAAAGATCTTCAGCGACAAGCTCGAATACACACTCAATACAGCATCTGGCACAAACGATCCTCAGAAGCTCACAATCGAGTCGCTTGGCAACGACCGCTACAATGTGATTCTTGCTAACCTCGACACATACAATGTTCTCTACGTGAACGTTGGTACCGTTAGCTTCAAGAATGTCGCAGGTAAGACAGAGAACGGTATCACAACTATCGAGGCTGAGAAGCCGGAGGTTACATTCACAGATGCTGACTATCCTTTGGTTGACTCTAATGAGGGCAAGCTCAAGGTTATGTTCAATAACGACAAGGCTTATCTGGACGCTTCTGGTGTTGTTTCAATCCCTTCGTTCGGCATGTCTTACAAATATAAGCTCGTTTACGGCACTGAGTTCTCTACAGAGGAGCCGAAGGACGACTACGCTGTCAACTTCGACAAGGACGCAAACAGCACACATAATAGCCGTGCCCTCAACAGCTTCTCTCTCCAGCAGACAGGCAAGGACAAGCAGACAAAGAACGTTAAGACTTCAAAGGCTGCTTACGAGGATCATACAGCAGACGAACCGTTCACAGTTGAGGCTGGCAGCGAACTGACAGCTTCGTTCGATTACACAGGCGAATGGATGCATAGCTTCGTTTACATCGACTTCGACAACGACGGCGACTTCTCTTATAAGGAGGGACAGTGGGATCAGACTGGCACCGATTTGGTAGCATTCAGCTTCTACTCTCTCGACTCTAACCCAAAGAACGATGCATCTGGTTATAACTCAGTAGGTGATGAACTTACAGGAGATGCTCGCAATACTTATGTTGCACCTTCGTTCAAGGCTCCTGCTAAGGCTGGCGAATATCGTATCCGCTTCAAGATCGACTGGAACTGCATCCTCCCTGGTGGTTCAAGCAGTATCCTCTCTGACGGTGGTGGCGTTTGGGACGCAACTCTTAAGGTTGTAGAGCCGGTTGTTGACGGCATCAGCACAATCAACGCTGAGGCTGCTAACGGCGAGGCACAGCTCTTCACTGTTGACGGCGTACAGATTTCTAAGCTCCAGAAGGGTCTTAACATCGTTCGCTCTGCTGACGGCAAGGTTAAGAAGGTACTCGTTAAGTAATATTTAATTTGCAACAACGAATGGGGTGCACTTGTTTCAGGTGCACCCCTTTTTGTAGGTGCCTTTTAGGGGGTGCTTTTAGGGGGTGCACTTGTTTCAGGTGCACCTCTTTTTGTAGGTGCCTTTTAGGGGGTGCACTTGTCTCAAGTGCACCATCCAATTATTTTGCACCACTTCCTTTGTTGGCGCATTTCTTGCTCGGTTGGTGCACTTGAGACAAGTGCACCCCCTAAGTGTGCCACAGTTTGCGTCCGCCGTCCGATCAGATTCCGTCCGCCGTCCGATCGGTTTCCGTCCGCCGTCGGTGGAAAAGTGTTGGAAAAACGTTGCAAGAACGTTGTGCTCAACGGCAATACTATCGGCGACTTCGCCATCTTTGACGTGAGCGTATTTCGTTGTTTTTATTATCCGCACCCTAACAATCTGTGTATTTCTGTGAAATCTGTGGGAGAATCACTGTTTGCTTGGTTGGTGCACTTGAGACAAGTGCACCCCCTAAAATTGCATCTGAAATCTGTGGGAGAATACTCAGTAATAAATTCTGTGAGTTCTGCGTATTTTGTGGGAGAACATTCCGTCAGACCCTCGATGAAATCGTGCTTTTTTGTCCAATTTCGCAGGCTTTTAGAAAAAAACGCCATATAAATTCGGTAAAATTAAATTATTCTCTTTATCTTTGCCAATATCTTTAGAGATTGTTATCAAACAACTGCAGTACAACACTCACTATATTTATTAATAAACCACGAATCTCTGTATATAGTTATATGATAGGTAAAAATTTATTATACTTCTTATATGGCGCAAACATAATGTTCCATCTTGTAATGGCATGTATGTTCTTCTACAGACATTGCAGCCGTTTGAAGATATACGTGAGTTTGCTTATGCTCACCATTGTGGCGCAATATGTGAAGGACCTCATATTCATCGGCAACACCTACTACAGTTCGCGTCTTGAGGAACAGTATGCGTCGAGCATCGACCTGCTCACGCTGCCCATGTACGCCATTGTACTCGTAGAAGCCTGCCGTCCGTTGTGGATGAACTGGAGTAGGGCGTTCTGTTTCTACATTCCGTTTGTCGTCCTGATGGTGGCATTCTGGGTGCATCCCGTGCCGCTTGCCTATCATGCCATGCACTTCGCCGCCATCCTCTGCGCCGTCTTCATCCTTCTGTGGGCTTTGCGAGAGTTGCCGCGCTTCGAGCGTGCGCTCAAGGAGGAGTATTCCTACGCCGAATACATCAACCTCCACTGGCTGCGCGGCGTCATCCTGCTCTTCTTCTGTCTGCTCATGCTATGGGTGTACGACAGTATGGCGTCGGGCGTGCGATACGACAACATCTTCCTCTTCAACTCACTCGTGATGTGGATAGCCGCCTGCTTCTGCTTCTATCGCCAGTCGGTGGTTATCAACGCCGTGAAGTCGTACTTCGTGGAACCGTCTGAGGACAATGCAGAGACTAACCTCGATGCCGCCGAGAACGACCTCGACAAGGCGACGGCGCATCTGGAGGCAGCCGATGCCGACCAGAATGTTCCACATGTGCACACGCAGTCCGAAAACGTAGCGGAAACGGTGGCAGAACCGCAGCCCGTTGCTGAACAACCCGCTGAACCGGAACCCGAAGAACTCAAGCTGCAGCAGGAGGCAGCCTTCGCCGAGCGCATGTATCTGCTCTTCGAGAAGGAGCATGTCTATCTCAATCCGCGCTTGCGTCTTTCGGAGCTTGCCATGCTCCTCGGCACCAACCGCACCTACCTCTCGCAGTATTTCAACCAGAACTGCGAAAGTACGTTCTATGACTTCGTAAATGATTATCGCATACACCACGCAAAACTGCTTCTTCACTCCTCCGACGACACGCTCGAAACCATTGCGATGAACTCCGGTTTCAATTCGTTGTCCACTTTCCGCCGTGCTTTTGTGCAACGAGAAGGCATGAGTCCGATAGAGTTTAGAGCGTCAAACGGTAAAATCAGGGTGTCAAACAGTCAAAAGCTGGAGTAATTTGACGAAAATCAAAGGTTTTTACAATTTGACATTTCTCTTTTACGCAGTGGAATTGAAGGTATGAAAAAAGTTACTACTTTTGCAATACCAACAGAAACAACAAGAAAACTAAGTGAGTACATCTTCTGTTCTAATAGGAACAGAGGTGTAGTTTAAATTTATAAGAAGCAGTTTGTAATTGTTTGATAAATCAAGAAAAGAGTTTAAGAACCGCCAAGCAGTGATGCTCGGCGGTTTTGTTTTTTATGCAATTCTCAACTCTGAATTTGTGCAGCCAATCGCTCCAGCGCTTCCTTCAGCACGCTTCTTGGCGTCGCTACGTTCATTCTCATGAATCCCTTGCCTTCCTTTCCGAACATCTCGCCGTCGTTGAGCGCAAGGCGTGCACGGTTTACGAAGAGGTCAATGAGCTGGTCGTGGTCGAGATGCAGACCGCGGCAGTCGAGCCACACCAGGAACGACGCCTGCGGTCGCACCGCCTTAATCTGTGGCAGATGCTTGCTGAGGAACTCCTCAACGAACAGAATGTTCTGCTCCACGTACGCCAGCATCTGCTGACGCCATTCCTCACCGTTCTTGAACGCAGCCATCGTAGCGATAGGTGCAAACAGATGCGGGTCGTCAAGCTCGTTAGCCGTCATCCACTCGAACAGCGGGCGGCGCAACTTCTCGTTCGGCACAATGCACCACGAGCTCACGATGCCCGCAATGTTGAACGTCTTCGACGGAGCGCCGAACGTGATGCTACACTGCGCAGCCGCCTCAGAAACCGATGCGAACGGCACATGCTTGTTGCCGAAGATAGCCATATCCGAGTGAATCTCGTCGCTGATGACGATGATGTTATGCTCAGAGCAGAAGTCGGCAAGACGGCGCAGCGTCTCCGCATCCCATGTTATGCCTGCCGGGTTGTGCGGGTTGGAGAGGATGAGCACGCGGCACTTCTCGTCAGCCACTTCCGCCAGATTGTCGAAGTCCATCGAGTACGATCCGTCGGCGTTCTCCTTCAGTGGGTTGTACACCACCTTGCGGTGATTGCCCTCAGGCGTCAGTCGGAACGGGTGATACACCGGCGGCTGGATGATAACCTTCTCGTCCTCCTTCACGAACACGTTGATGACGAAGCCGATGCCCTTCACGATGCCCGGTATGAAGCGCATCCACTGCTCGTCGACACGCCACTGGTGATGGTCCTCAATCCATTTAGCCACCGTCTGCCAGTAGTCGCGCGGCAATATCGTGTAGCCGAACAGCGAGTGTTCGAGACGCTTGCGCAGCGCGTCGGTTATAAACTGCGGCGTCTCGAAGTCCATGTCCGCCACCCAAAGCGGCAGCAGGTCGCCTCTGCCATATCTCTCTGCAAGCACCTCGTGCTTCAGGTCGCCCGACCCAGAGCGGTCGACAACCTTATCAAAATCGTATTTCATAGTTTTCTTTTTTTAGGGGGTGCACTTGTCTCAAGTGCACCACTTTTAGGGGGTGCAGTTGTCTCAACTGCACCAATCAAATAATACTTGTTCTGCTCGGTTGGTGCACTTGAGACAAGTGCACCCCCTGATTACAATGCTTGTTCTGTTCGGTTGGTGCACTTGAGACAAGTGCACCCCCTGATTACAATACTTGTTCTGCTCGGTTGGTGCACTTGAGACAAGTGCACCCCCTGATTACAATACTTGTTCTGCTC
>NZ_JAHQUY010000086.1 GCF_019052365.1 Leyella stercorea | reverse complement strand
GCAACTTTTTACTCATATTTATCAACTTAAATTAATTCCGCCAACGGGTATATTTTAGAAAAATACGTTCCATATTCGACTCAGACTAAAAGATATTTTGAATTTGGTTACAAATTTACAAAAAAAAATCATAAACATGAATTTTTAAAGTCGCATTGTAAGGAAGCAAAATGCTTTTTAACACTTTCCATGTTTATAATGCCGAATATGAAACTTGTAAGCACTTCATAAGATGGCAACTTTGCTTTTGTGAAGAACAATTATGTTCTTTTCAAAATTTAATAATCTATAAAAACAAAGCAAAATACATTGCTTTTCATATTTTTGATTTATCTTTGCACTTGTAATTGAAGCGTTCTTTGTATATCGCAAAGTTGTAAAAGATAAAGAAGATTGCTCGTTTCTAAATCGTTAGCAGTTACATTATTTAAAGTGTTTAACTCGCTGATATTCAATCAATAAAAGATTTTATTGTGACTCAAGCAATGGAAAGTGATATGCTTAGTGATTCCAGATGCTTCAATCCATCTTGACAAAGGTTTGGAAATCCAGGATGGGGCAGGCAGACCTTCAAATACTAATTGGTCAGGATGCCCGGGTTCTCCACATAGATCATACGCTTGCTCAGAAATAGGCATGTACTCAACGCCCTTTGTCTTCTTTTGGTCGAAGTTGATGCGATAGTGAATACCTTCCTTTGTCAACTCCTTCCATGTCATTTTCATAATGTCGCAATGTCGAAGACCTGTCAAAGCAGAGAATAGGGCTGCACGTTTGATAGTGGCATTATCGCATGGTGTACAAACCAATCGGTTAAGTTCCTCTAAGGTAAGATGCTCCCTTCTTGCCTCTTTCTCTTTTATACCTTTTATCTTAGCTGCAATATCAGATACAAAATATCCATCAACAAACGCTTGCTTTAATCCAGCCTTGAATATTGCGAAATAAGTGGAAGCCGTATTTTGTGAGATTGTACCTTTCTTGTTGCCCCCTTGTGGAGCATCCAACAGGAACAACCTAAAATCCTCAACCAGCTTTGTGTCTATGTTGGCAAAGATCATAGGCTGATTGTCGGTAAAGATGAGCATCAGTGCATATACACGATTCCAATTTACGATAATAGAGTCAGAACTATTCCTGTGCCGAATATCTATTATACTCTTGAAATAGGTAATGAAATCACATTGCGATTTTTCTTTCTGTTCCAATAAAGAGGCTTCTGATTCAGAGTAAAGTCCTATGGTATCATATTCCTTTTGTCTAATAGCCCTGACCTTATCTGCATAGATGCATGATTCTTGGTCAAGCTCCGACTTGCAGAGGATGACACCATTGACATCACGTTTCGGCTTATATGTTACACTTCCGTCAGAAGCTGTTCTTGCAGTTCTGCTTTTGTCCCATATCGGAGTGGTTATAGTACGGTTGACATACTCGCGCACTCGCTGTGGCTTGCCACCGTTTTTGCAGATAACTGGATATGACTCTATGTAAAGATACCATTCCTTGCGAAACTCTGCCTTGCGAAGTTTCACGGAAACACGGGTGTGGGATAGAGATTTCTTCATAGGGATGCTTATTTATAGAGATTGTCTATTTCTTTTTTGGGTACATATACGAAATTGCCGATTTGCCGAGTCGGAATTGAAAACTTTCTGATTTGAAGATAGAGTGTACTATCATTCATATGATATTTCTCACACGCTTGCTGTATCGTGTAGCAATCCTTTGGTTCCAAACTATACAGCTTGGGAATGGGCTTGGGCTGCTTCTTAAGCAAGCTCTTCCTTAGAGGGTACATTTCCATAAGCGTTTCTTTACTTACCCGTGTTTGACGTTGCCCGACATTCACACTTGGAATAACACCCTTGCGTATTAAACGATAAAGCGTTTCCTTGCTGATGCCAAACATGGAATATGCTTCAGGTACAGTTATGTATTCCTGGTCTTTTGGGATAGCTTTGGCTATGGCATCCAAACGCTCATTTCTTTTCTCTTCATCTTTTCTGCGTTTAAATGCAACTTTAGAACATCTTGATGAGCAATACCAAGACGTGATGGTCTTTGCGACGAATGGCTCACCGCAAATCTTGCATTTTCTTGTTATCTCAAACTTTGCTGCACCCATACAGTTCTGTTTTATTATTACTAATATTATTAAGTGTCACATTATCTACCAATAAGTGTTGGTACAGATATGGCACAAAAATACAGCTAATATCCGAATATAACGAAAGAAATACAAAGTTTAACTAAAAAGAAAATCCGCATAACTCATTGAGCTATGCGGATTTATCTATCTATACCTTTCGGTAGTTATCTATACTTACTTAACCTCCTCGAAGTCTGCGTCCTGGATGTTATCATCAGCCTTTGCGCCGTTGTCTGCGCCCGGTTGAGCACCTGCCTGAGCACCTGCGCCCGGCTGTGCGCCACCCTGATACATCTGTGCAGAAGCTGCCTGCATGACGTTGTTGAGGTTGGCGATGGCGGTGTCGATGGCAGCCACGTCGGCAGCCTTGTGAGCATCCTTGAGCTGCTGCAGAGCCTGCTCGATGCCCGGCTTCTGGTCTGCAGGAATCTTGTCGCCGTTGTCCTTGAGGAAGTTCTCGGTGGTGAAGATCATCGAGTCAGCCTGGTTGAGCTTGTCGATCTTCTCGCGCTCTGCCTTGTCAGAAGCTGCGTTCTGCTCTGCCTCAGCCTTCATGCGCTCGATTTCCTCCTTGCTCAGACCTGAAGAAGCCTCGATGCGGATAGCCTGCTCCTTGCCTGTTGCCTTGTCCTTTGCAGATACGTTGAGGATACCGTTGGCGTCAATGTCGAATGTCACCTCAATCTGCGGAACGCCGCGGCGTGCCGGTGCGATGCCTTCGAGGTTGAACTGGCCGATTGACTTGTTCTGTGCAGCCATCGGGCGCTCACCCTGAAGCACGTGGATGGTTACGGCTGTCTGGTTGTCGACGGCTGTAGAGAACGTCTCGCTCTTCTTAGCCGGGATTGTGGTGTTAGCGTCGATAAGCTTTGTCATTACGCCGCCCATTGTCTCGATACCGAGTGTAAGCGGAGTAACGTCGAGCAGAACGATGTCGCCTACGCCGCTCTCCTTGTTGAGGATAGCGCCCTGGATAGATGCGCCTACGGCTACCACCTCGTCGGGGTTAACGCCCTTTGAAGGCTCCTTGCCGAAGTAGTTCTTAACGAGTGTCTGAACGGCTGGTATACGGCTTGAACCGCCTACGAGGATCACCTCGTCGATGTCTGATGTCTGGAGCTTTGCGTCGCGCATTGCGTTCTGGCAAGGTACGAGGCAAGCCTGGATAAGGTTGTGTGCGAGCTGCTCGAACTGTGAGCGTGTCAGCGTCTTAACCAAGTGCTTTGGCACACCGCCTTCTGCTGAGATATACGGCAGGTTGATTTCGGTAGATGTGGTGCTTGAGAGCTCTATCTTTGCCTTCTCTGCAGCCTCCTTGAGGCGCTGCATAGCCATCGGGTCCTTAGAGAGGTCGATGCCTTCGTCTGCCTTGAAGCCCTGCACGAGCCAGTCGATGATTACCTGGTCGAAGTCGTCGCCGCCGAGGTGTGTATCACCGTTTGTAGAGAGCACTTCGAACACGCCGCCACCGAACTCGAGGATAGAGATATCGAATGTACCGCCACCGAGGTCGAATACGGCGATCTTCATGTCCTTGTTAGCCTTGTCTACGCCGTAAGCGAGTGCAGCTGCTGTCGGCTCGTTCACGATACGGCGAACGTTGAGACCTGCAATCTGACCAGCCTCCTTTGTAGCCTGACGCTGTGAGTCGGAGAAGTATGCCGGAACGGTGATTACGGCGTCTGTTACCTCCTGACCGAGATAGTCCTCAGCGGTCTTCTTCATCTTCTGAAGCACCATTGCCGAGATTTCCTGCGGAGTGTACTTGCGTCCGTCGATGTCAACGCGCGGATAGCCGCCTTCGTTTACAACGGTGAACGGTACGCGTGTCACCTCCTTTGCGCACTGCTCATAGGTCTCGCCCATGAAGCGCTTGATTGAATATACGGTGTTCTTCGGGTTGGTGATGGCCTGACGCTTTGCAGGGTCGCCTACCTTACGCTCACCGTCCTTTACGAAGCCAATGACTGAAGGAGTTGTGCGCTTGCCTTCGCTGTTGGCGATTACTACCGGTTCGTTGCCTTCAAATACGGCAACACAAGAGTTTGTAGTACCTAAGTCGATTCCAATAATCTTTCCCATAATATTTCGTTTTTTTATTTTTTACTTTAATTGGTTGATGTTTTCGCTTACTGATATACAAATGGCGTGCCAAATGGGGTTGCGCAGGTTTTTTGCTGACAAACGGCGCTGTGCCGTGTCTGACAGAATGACACTCGGAGCTGTTTTAGTGACAGTTTTTACACTATTAGTGTTCGACTTGGTGCTGCGGAGGCCGGAGACCTCCGCTACGTTTTTGCCCATACTCCTTGAGATATTCTCATCGGGCAGCGGACGGAATCTGATCGGACGGCGGACGGAATCCGATTGGGCGGCGGACGGAATCCGATCGGGCGGCGGACGGGATCTGATCGGACGGCGGACGCTGCCCGACGCAAAGCGCAAGAAAAAAGGGTTCGATTACGGCGTATTTTGAATTATTTCTGTAACTTTGCAGAGTTGTATATATATTAATGTATATCGCAACGTGAACGTTTACATTGTATAATCAAAAAAAACAAGAATATCAATGAAGACTTTGAAACGCTTTCTACCAGACTTGCTGGTAGTGTTGTTGTTTGCGGTCATCGCGTTTGCCTACTTCTTCCCGGCAGACACCGAGGGGCGCATTCTCTATCGTCACGACTCGTCGGCAGGACGCGGCGCGGGCGAGGAGCTTACCGAGTATTATCAGCGCACGGGCGAGCGCACCCGCTGGACTAACGCCTTGTTCAGCGGTATGCCTACGTATCAGATGGCGCCGTCGTACGACTCGCAGGAGGTGCTTAACGGCGTGGGCAAGTTCTACCATCTGTGGCTGCCCGAGAACGTGTGGTACGTGTTCGCCTATCTCTTGGGCTTCTACATCCTGCTGCGCGCGTTCGACTTCCGCCGCGAGCTGGCTGTGCTGGGCTCCCTGCTATGGGCTTTCAGCAGCTACTTCTTCATCATCATCGCCGCCGGACACATCTGGAAGGTGATTGCGCTGGCTTATCTGCCGCCGATGATTGCGGGCATCGTGCTCGCCTACCGCGGCAAGTATGTTTGGGGCTTCGTGCTCACGGGTCTGTTCACGGCGCTCGAGATTCAGGCTAACCACGTGCAGATGACTTACTACTATCTGTTCATCGTGCTGTTCATGGTCATAGCCTATCTCGTAGAGGCTCTGCGCCAGAAGCAGATGGCGCGTTTCGCCAAGGCTACGGCGGTGTGCGCGGTGGCTGCGGTGCTGGGCGTGGTGATCAACCTCTCCAACCTCTACCACACGTGGCAGTACACGCAGGAGTCGATGCGCGGCAAGAGCGAGCTGGTGAAGAAGAACTCTGCCAACCAGACTTCGAGCGGCCTCGACCGCGACTATATCACGCAGTGGAGCTACGGCGTAGACGAGACGTGGACGCTGCTCGTGCCTAACACCAAGGGCGGCGCTTCGGTGCCGCTGGCGCAGAACGAGAAGGCTATGGAGAAAGCCAACCCCGAGTTCTACCAGATATACCAGCAGATG
This sequence comes from Leyella stercorea, assembly GCF_019052365.1. Classification (GTDB taxonomy): domain Bacteria; phylum Bacteroidota; class Bacteroidia; order Bacteroidales; family Bacteroidaceae; genus Prevotella. The sequence continues at coordinate 4,583 of NZ_JAHQUY010000086.1, read as the reverse complement.
GGTCAGTACTGGGGCGACCAGCCGGGCACAAGCGGTCCGGTGTACGTCGGAGCGTTCGTGATGATGCTCTTCGTGCTGGGTCTGTTCATCGTGAAAGGCCCGATGAAGTGGGCGCTGCTCGCTGCGACGGTGCTCTCCGTGCTGCTCGCGTGGGGCAGAAACTTCATGTGGTTCACCGACCTCTTTCTCGACTATGTGCCGATGTACGCCAAGTTCCGCACCGTGGCGTCGATACTCGTCATAGCCGAGTTCACCATTCCGCTGCTTGCTATGCTGGCTCTGAAGAAGGTGTTGGAGACCGAGAACTTCCTCAAGGGCACTACCCCACTGCTCGTCGGCACGGCTTCGCACCGACTGGTGTGCCGCGAGGTGAAGAATCGCTCGTGGCTCGCGCTCAGCTTCTTGCTTACGGCGGGCATGTGCGTGGCGTTCGCCATCATGCCTTCGGTGTTCTTCCCCGACTTCGTGTCTAACGCCGAGCTGCGCGCGCTCGCCTCTATACCGAGCGAGTATCTCACGCCGCTCATCAGCAACCTGCGCGAGATTCGCATCTCTATATTCACAGCCGACTGCTGGCGTTCGTTCTTCGTGATACTCGCCGGAACAGTTGTCCTCGTGCTCGCTCTGCTGAAGAAACTGCAGCCGAAGTACGCCGTGGCGCTCCTCTTCGCGCTCTGCCTCGTGGATATGTGGCAGGTGAACAAGCGCTACCTCAACGACGGAATGTTCGTGGAGCGCAGCGTGCGCGAGACTCCGCAGCAGGAGACTGCCACCGACCGACAGATTCTGCAGGACACAGCGCCCGACTATCGTGTGCTCAACCTCGCGTCGAACACGTTCAACGAGAACGAGACGTCTTACTACCATAAGTCTATCGGCGGCTACCACGCAGCCAAGCTGCGCCGCTACCAGGAGCTTATCGACGAATACATCGCGCCCGAGATGCAGCAGGCAATGTCTGCCATCGCCAAGGCTCATGGCGATATGACAAGCGTGCCGGGCGACTCGGTTTATCCGGTGCTCAATATGCTCAACACGAAGTATATCATCATGCCGCTGCAGGGCGGACAGACCGTTCCGCTGCAGAACCCGTACGCTTACGGCAACGCGTGGTTCGTCGACCGCCTCCAGTATGTCGACAACGCCAACCAGGAGCTCGACGCCATCAAGCGTCTCGACCTGCATCACGAGGCTGTAGCCGACAGCAAGTTCAAGACAGCGCTGGGCGACGCCGTAAAGCAGGAGGGCACAGCGTTCGTGCGTCTCGACAAGTACGAGCCTAACGAGCTGCGCTACACCGTGCAGTCGCCGAAGGGCGGCGTGATCGTGTTCTCGGAGATTTACTATCCGGGCTGGACCGCTACGGTCGACGGCAAGGACGTAGAGGTGGGTCGCGTAAACTACGTGCTGCGCGCCATCAACGTGAAGCCGGGCAAGCACAACGTGGTGCTCACGTTCAAGCCGGCGTCTGTGAAGAACACCGAGACCGCGGCTTACGCAGCCTATCTGCTGCTGGCTCTCGCCATCATCGGCGGAGTGCTGTTTGAAGTTAAAAGAAAAAAAGAGTAATGGTATTTCGCACGCCAGTCATCATAGACAAGTCGCCGTTCGCTATCGACCCATGCGAGCGCATGCTCTTCGTAGGCTCCTGCTTCGCCGACAACATCGGTAGCAGGTTCGTCGACGACAAGTTTCGCGCTACGGTCAATCCCTTCGGCGTGATGTACAACCCGGCGAGCATTCTGCACACCGTAGAGCGCTACCTCGCAGCCGAAACTGCTGAGGTGGCGCGCACGGCGGTGTTCACGCTCGGCACCAACCGCGTGTACATACTCAACGAGACGGGCGAGATTGTGGACAACTGCCAGAAGCGACCGCAGCGACTCTTCACCGAGCGCAGCCTCAGCGTAGACGAGTGCGCCGCCTATCTCCGAGAAGCCATCGCCCGACTGCGCAACCGCCGACCGGACATGCGCGTCATACTCACCGTCAGCCCCATACGCTACGCCAAGTACGGCTTTCACGGCAGCGCCGTGTCGAAAGCTACGCTACTGCTGGCTGCAGACGAAGTTGCTCGGCAGACAGACGCCTGCGTCTACTTCCCGGCGTACGAGATTGTGTGCGACGAGCTTCGCGACTATCGCTTCTACGCACCCGACATGCTGCACCCGTCGCAGCAGGCTGTCGACTATATCTGGGAACGCTTCGCCGACACGTTCTTCAGCTCTAAGACCAAGGCGTTCATGAGCGAGTGGCTGCCCATAAAAGCTGCGCTCAACCACCGCCCGTTCAACCCCGACTCGGCAGAACACCGCGCCTTCATTGAGAAGACGCATCAGAAACTGGTTGCCCTAAAGGCACGCTACCCGCAGATGGAAGACTAAGAAGAACCAATTGGAGACATAAAGAAAAGAGAGTTATAAAAACAAAAGCCTATGAATTTTCGTAAAGAACACACAATCTACACTGCCATCTGGGCTATGCTCTACGCTTCGCCCGTGGTAAACATCTACACGCGAATGGCAGGCAACCCCCGCATCACCTTCTCGTGGGGCGAGATATTCCACGCATGGGCGTTCACAAGTATATGGCTTGTGATGTTCGCCATTCACAACTTCCTGCTGCTGCCCATCCTTCTGAAGAAGCGCAAGACCGGAACCTACCTATGTCTGTCGGTAGCCATACTGCTCGCCGGCACGTTCATCAACTACATGGGGCGACCGAAGCACAGACACATCGACGAGACACGCATGGAGGCGGAGTGGAAAGCCGACTCGCTGGCTTACGAGCGCGTGGCGGCTGTGCGGCTTGGCGACGGACGCTACTGCAGTCCGCAGAACCCGATGCGCCGCAAGCCGCTTGACTATCAGCCAATCGATCCGCTGCCTATGCTTGGACCGGGCGAACTGGTGGCTTTCTTCGGCGGACTGCTGCTTATGGGCATGAACCTCGGCGTGAAGCTCTACTTCATGTCGCAGCGCGACCGAGAGCGACAGAAGATTATCGACCAGCGTAATCTCGAACAGCAAATGGAGTATCTGAAGTATCAGGTTAATCCGCACTTCTTCATGAATACGCTCAACAACATTCATGCTCTCGTAGACATCGACCCCGAACGTGCCAAGACTACCATCGTCGAATTGTCGAAGATGATGCGCCACATTCTGTACGAAGGCAGCAAGAAGCTCATTCCGCTGACGCGCGAGGTGGAGTTTCTCAACCTCTACGTTCAGCTCATGCGCCTTAGGTATACCAGAAAGGTGCACATCAACGTGGATGTTCCGCCGCAGTTGCCCGAGCTGAAGCTGCCTCCGCTGATGCTGATCATCTTTGTGGAGAACGCGTTCAAGCACGGCATAAGCTACCGCGAGGAGTCGTTCATCGACATCAAACTTCGCGTGGAGGACAAGCGACTTCTCTTCAGCTGCTGCAACAGCAAACCCACGCAGGTGCAACGCACGAACGAGAAAGGCGGCATGGGGCTGCAGAACGTGCGCCAACGTCTCGAACTGCTCTACGACGACGACTACACGCTCGACATCAACGACGGCGAAAAGACGTACGAAGTGAAGCTCGACATACCGATGCAGACGCGCCTGCCCGACGCAGAAGCCGAGACAGCGGATGTATCGTAACCATAAAGCGCAACAGAAATAACGAACAAGATTAAGAACAGCCCCAACATATATAACAACCGCCCCAACATATAAATCCAAACACTATGATAAAGACTCTTATCATCGACGACGAGCCGTTGGCTCTCCAGCAACTTGCAGTCTATGTGTCGAAGGTTCCGTTCCTTACGCTCGTGGGCGAGTGTCAAAGTGCTCTCGAAGCGCGCGACATCATCAACAGCGAACGCGTTGACGTCATCTTCATCGACATCAACATGCCCGACCTTAACGGCATGGACTTTGTGCGCTCGCTCGTGGCGCCGCCGCTCGTGGTCTTTACCACAGCCTATTCGGAATATGCTATCGACGGATTCAAGGTTGACGCCGTAGACTATCTGCTCAAACCGTTCAGCCTGGACGACTTCCGTCGTGCCGCTCTGCGCGTAAAGGAACGCTATGAGCACAACAATGCGCCGCTGCCTCTCACCGCTGATCCTGAGCCTGAGCAGACAGACGAGAACATCTTCCTGAAGACGGAGCATAAGGTGGTGCGCGTAAAGATAGCCGACATACGCTACATCGAGGGCATGTCGGAGTATCTGAAGGTGCATGTAGACGGACAGTCGCGCCCTATCATCATGCTTCTTGCTATGAAACGCATGGAGGAGCGTCTGCCGTCCAACTTCCTGCGTATTCATCGCTCGTATATCGTGAACATGAATCATGTGCAGGAGGTGACAAAGAACCGCATCGTGATGGATACTGACACGAATCTGCCAATCGGAGATATGTATAAGGATGCGCTGAGCGAATACCTTGCAGACAAGTATTTGGGAAGGTAGAACGAATTTTCAATTCGTTCAGTTGAGAATTGAGAATTTAGAGTTGAGAGTTATGATTACTCTTAGAAGTTATAAATGCGAGCAAAAACTCAAACAACAAAGCATATCATAACTCTCAACTCTCAAC
>NZ_JAHQUY010000085.1 GCF_019052365.1 Leyella stercorea | reverse complement strand
GCTTACTTTTGGGAAAAACAGACCCGAAGTCCAGTTTTAAAGGACTTCGGGCAGGGTTTTTATTCTCTTTGGAGTTTTAGCGGACAGCAATAAAAAATAGTAGCGGAGGTCTCCGGCCTCCGCAGCAGTTAACTTGACTGAATATAGTCTTGTTGCTTGCTGCGGAGGCCGGAGACCTCCGCTACTTTTTTGCTTTATTGATTTTAGAACGGATAACCGATTGCGAAGTGTATGCTCTGGCTATCCTTAAATTTGTCGAAGTTGTAGAAGCCGTTCTTGTACGGCAGGTGCAGACCTACACCCCAATCGAGGCGAAGCACGAAGAAGTCGAGGTCGTAGCGTATGCCGATACCCGTACCGACCGCCATCTCCTTAAACATGTTCTTCGGTTTGAACACCGCACCCGGACGGTCGCTGTCGCTGCGCAGCGTCCACACGTTGCCTGCGTCGAGGAACAATGCGCCGTAGAGGTTGCCGAACATACGCGGACGATACTCGAGGTTCATCTGCAACTTCAAGTCGCCGGTTTGGTCGAGATACGAGAGGTAAGAAGTCTGGGCATGATAGCGACCCGGACCGATACTGCGCACGTTGAACGCACGTATGCTGTTGGCACCACCTACATAGAACTGCTCGCTGTACGGCGCACTTATCGCATTGCCATACGCCCATACAACACCCATGTTCACGTGTCCGACGAGCGTGCTGTGCTCCGTCACCTGCCACGTCTTGCTATAGTCGGTCTCCACTTTCAGGAACTGAGCGTACGGGTTCTTGAACATCGTCTTCTCCTTGTCGTTCCACTTCTCGCCGAACGCCATGTATCCGAGCGAAAGCAGATTGGCAGCCTCGCTCACCGACACCTGCCAGAAGATAGGATTGTGAAGGCGCGCCGGCGACTGGTATGTGAATGTGTAGCGCATCTTAGGCACAAACTGGTCACTCATCGCCACAAGCAGGTACGGACTCTTGTTGACAAGATCGGTGAACGCCGGCGTCATGTGCTTCATGTACTCGTACTGCAGTATGAGCGGCGAGAACTGGTGCTGCACGATGGCTCTCGGCTGCGTCTTGTATGTCAGCTCGCCCGACACGATGTGGCGCTGGAAGAAGCCCGAGCGATTGAGCACGTCGAACGATCCCTTGATGAGCGTGGTCGGCGTGGCATAGCGCTGGTGTATCGGCTTGCCTTTTCTGCGACGAATATGGCGCAAGCGGCGCAAGATATTGTTCACAAACAGCAGGCGCGGCATCTCTACCGACACATCTGCACCGTATTCGTAAGAGTTGAACTTCGAGCTACTGCCGTCTGCCTGATGTCCTGTCTGCCATTCGTACGAGCCTTTCAGATTCACGGTGAGCTTCTCGCCGCCTCGGAAGGCGTTGCGCTTCACCAAGCCGAGGTTCAGTCCCGGACCCACACGCCCCGTCGTCTTTCCTACCAGGTTGCCCTCAAGATAAACGTCGTATGGCTTGTCGAACACGCAGTTGAGCGTGAGGTCGAGCGTGTCGCACGTTGCCGAAGTGTCGCGCGGAGCGAACGCAAGGTCTACACGCGAGAAGAGTCCCTTTGCCGTGAGCGTGTTGATGGTCTGCTGATAGTCCTGATAGCTGTATAGCTTACGGGGCTTTATCTTCATATCGCGAGTGATTACGCTGCGGCGCATCGGCTCGCGCTTGCCGTTGAAGACGATGGTGTAGTTGCGGCGGCGTATGGTATCCTTCAGTTGCTCCAGCACCGACTGCTTGCGCATCTCGAGATTGATGCGACCAACGTACCACTTGCGACCTACCGTGGCAGGCAGACTGTCGGCGTAGTGCAGACGCACCTGCACCTCGCCCGGCTCGGCGATGGTATCGGCGAGATATGTGGCGTAGCTCGGCTGATAGTAGAAGAAGCCGTTGTTGCGCAGGAGCGTCGAAATGCGTGTTCGCTCTGCCTCAAGCACCGAGACGTCGAACGGATCGCCGGCTTTCACGAGCGACTCCGACGCCTTATTCTCGATAAGTTCGTTGGCTTCTTCGGGGAAGTTGTGATATGTCAGCGTGTCTACGGTGTACAAGTCGCCGAAGTTGACGTTATACTTCACCTTCGCCGTGCGCGAACTGTCGGATGTAAGCACATCGTAGTTGACATAGCCGCCGAAGTAGCCGCGCGCACGCAGCAACTCGCGCACCACCTGCGCATGCAGCTGCGGATTGACCGAGCTGAGCAGCACCGGCGCCTTGCCGAACGTTGTGCGCATCCACTTGCCTATGCCGCCGCGCGAATGTTCGAAGGCGTTGTATATCCACAGACGGTACGACGGTATGCGGTAGTACGGACTGCCGAAGAGGGCGCCGTTGGGCGTTGTGGCGAGCGCCGCCTCCACTTCCTCCTGCGTAGAGTAGAAATGGTCGCAAGGCTCGTAGTTCTCGTACCCGGTCTTGCGCAAGCCCGTGAACAGCTTGTCGTCCTCGGGCACAGAACTTGTCGACGAACAGCCGACAAGCACCATTACACATATTATTATATATAGCGTATTCTTCATAAACCTTTACTTTTTATCGCCCGAAAGCGCCTTGTTCGTTTTCTTAACCGCCGTCGAGTCCTTCTTCTGCGCTGCCGTCGAATCGTTGTTATTCACAATCGTGTAGTTCTTCTTCTGAACCAGCGCACCGTTCATCGGCATCGTGTATATGTCATCTGTCTTGCGCTTGAAGCGGAAGATGTCTTTCAGACTCTGCAGCTTGCGGCGCCATACGAAACCGCCGCCGAACTGTCCGACGTAGCCTTCGAGCCAATCGTACGTAGCACGGTCGTAGAAGAACTTCAGATACTTGTTCGAGTTGGGCGAGAGACGATACTCCATCGCGATATTATCGAAGAACGTGTCGTTCTGATTCTCTATTTCGGCACCGCTCGACACCTTACCGCCTATCACGATGCGCAGTCGGTTGTTGAGGAAGCGCTTCGAGAACTTGAACGAGTAGTCGGTGTGTACGGCGCCAGAGCCCAACTGCGTGTTGTCCATGCCGAACGAGAGGTCGAGCGTGCGCAGAGCGTTGCCCGATATGGCTGTAATCTGCGAACTGAGGAACGAACTGAGCGCACTGTTCATGTTGAATGCGCCGGCACTGGTGTCTGAGAGATACATGCCCGTGGTGAGCATCGTAACGGCGAGCTTGCCGCGATTCTCAATCGACTGTGTCATCAGCTCGTTGTGTATCTCCTGGTCGTCAGGCGCGTCGATAGTAAACTGCAGACCCATGTCGTTGAGCGTCTTCGTAAGCTCCACGCCGCACTCGAACGTCACGCTGCGTCCTACGCCGGCATCGTTCGTCACGGTAGTCTTGTTCTCCTCCGTCGCAGTGATGTTCAGGCGCGGGTTCATTGCGTCGCCGAAGAACTCCACGTAGCTTCCGTCCTTGATGGTGAACGTCTTGAGTGGGATAACCGGCAGCGAGTATTTCATCTCGCCCTGCCCTATCGTGTATCTGCCGTAAAGACCAAGTCCGTCGGCTTCGGTATATTTCATTCGCAGTTGGCCACCTCCTACGATATCCACGTAGTTCGACTTGTCTGCATTCAGCGCGCAGAGCACATGAGCGCCCTCGTCAATGTTCACCGTGAGGTCCATCGTAAGACCCGTAAGCGGCGGACGCACCACCTGCGTAGCTCCCGGGTCCTTAAAGTTCACGAACTTCACGAGTCCGTCGAGCTGGTTGTCGGTAGAGAGCGGCGAGTCGCGCAGAATGTATGTGATGTCCGACGAACCGAGCACGTCGAGACGACCGCGGAAGCGCAAAGCGTCGAGCGGTCCGTCGGCAAGTCCGAGGAAGTTGACGTAAGCCTTGCCGAACGCCTCAGAACGAGCCTTCTGTTTCGAGTCGATAAGCAGATAGTTGGTTGCACGCATACGCATATACATCGTCATGTTCGACATATCAGCGAAGTCTACATTGCCGTAGAGCGTGAGCGGATTGCCGTTGCGTGCGAAGAGCTGGAAGTTCTCGAACTGCATCTTGCTGTCGGTTATCGTCACCGGGTCGTCGCAGAGTCGCATCTCCACACCGTAAGGCTCACTAGCCACATAAGCCGAGTCGAACATCAGTTCGCCGTCCACGTCCAAGCGGTTGAGCTGTCCGTCCACCTTCACGTGTCCGTCGGCATAACCCTTGAAGTTGAGCAGTCTGTCGGGCATGAAACCGTTGAGCAGCAACAGCGGAGTGCGCTGCAGCTGCACATCTGCAGAGAGATGGCCGAATCCGCTTGTCACGTACGTACCGCTGAGCGTGCATACCTCGTAGTCGTCTACAGAGAATGTGCCGTCGACGCAGTGCTCGTTGCCGCCTTCGCGCGGCATGTATACGAACTCGCTCGCCACGTCGCCTATCTTGCAGCCCTCGTACGCCATCTTGTCCACACTCACGAACGAAGACACCGACATTACGCCGTTGTCGGCGATATAGTGGAAGTCGCCGTTCATCACGCCCGACACCTTCGGAGCATACGGAATGACGGAGAGCACCTTGGCAAGGTCGAACTTCGTCAAGCCGATTGTGATGTCCTGCTGTGCTTCGGTGCTGTCGTTGCTGAACACCTTCACACCCATGCCGTCGTCTGCCAGCAACTTCATGTCAGCCGATATGCGCTTGTTGTCGGCGAAGAACACATAGTTGCCATTGTTCACCTTGAACTGCTTGTAACCGAACACCGGGTCGATGCCGCCGAGCGACACGCGCACACCGTGCTGCTCCATATCGGCTTTCAGTCCGAGCGCCACGCCGAGACGGTTGCGGTCGTCGAACACGCGTGTGCCGAAGAAGAGCGACTGCTTGTAGAACGCGCCGCGGAAGAGAGCATTGAAAACGTACTGCTTGTTATATCGGTTGTTGCGTATCTGTCCTTCGAAGTCGGTCTTCACCGAGTCCGACCGCACGGCTACGCGTATCGTGTCGAGCTGCATGCCCGAAGCCACGAGCGAGTCGATGCGCACTGTGCCGTTGATGCCCTTCACGGGCGACGTGTTCATGTTTATATATGCGTCCTGGAACTCGTAACCGTAGTGGCGTGCCGTGCGCGAGATGATGTTCTCCTTGCCCGCATCGAGATAAACGGAGAGTTCTGGCAGGCGTTCGCGCAGTCGCAACTGGTCGATATATCGCTCGTTGCGCTGCTTCTTAGCCTCAACGCCTATCGACGAAAGACGGTTGAGGATATGTTCTACCGAACCGCTGCCGTCGAGTCGCAGCGCAAAGTCGCCGCACGTCACGTTGGCGTGTGTTGAGTCGCGGCGTGTGAAGATGTCCATCACCACGTTCTCCGGTCGGTAAGCCGCTGCCGAGTCGCGCACTACGATGTTTCCTATCACGCCCTTCACGCTGTGTGTCGACGCAAGGTCCGACTGCACGTCTACATGAGCGGTCATCGACGTCGTGAGCGGTGTCTTGGTGATACCGAGTTTGTAGAAGTCGGCATAAAGCAGGTTGCAGAGCAGGTTTGCGTCAATGCGTCGGTTGTCGAGCACGGTGCGCAGGTCGATGATGCCGTTGAGCAGCGGTGTGCGACTGTCGAGCAACGCTCTGCCGACACCGTTTTTCACCTCGGCTTGCAGACTCACGTTCGAGATGTCGTAGCCCGAATAATGGAAGTTGCCGACCCTTACACGTGCATCCATTCGGGTGCGTGGTGAGAGGAAGTCGAAGCCTGCGCCGTCGGCTGTCAGTTCGCCGCTGAACGAATGTAGACCGCTGCCCGGCATGAAGTTCTGCAGGGGCAGAGCGTACGCCGTCAGATTGGCACGGTATGCCATTGAACGCATGTTGAACGCGCCTCTGCCTCGCACCGAACCGCCACCCTGCGTAGCCACAAACTCCGTAGCATACTGCGGTCCGTTCACCTTGCAGTTGCCTTTCAGCGTTATGCCGTTAGGTATTCGCACCACCGTGTTCTTGTCCAGACCCAATGCTGGCTGTAGGAAACTGATGTTGTCGGCACGTGCGTCAAGGTTGATGTCGGCTGTGAGGCGGTCGATGTCGGTGAGGTTGCCCGCCTTTCCGTCCGCCTTTATGCTGAATGCGGTAGGGAGTTTAGCCGAGATGTCGCGAATCTTAAGGTTCTTCATGTTGCCGTTGATGTCGGCATGAAGGGCGAGTGGCTGTTCGGGCAGTCGCAGCACAAACTGCAGGGGCATCATTCCGAGCGCCAGCAGCATGTCAGACTTGCCTACGGATGCGTCCATCTTCAGACGCATCACGCCTGGGTTAGTGTCGGCGAAGGTAGAGAAGTCCATGTCGGCACTCGCCTTGAGCCACGACACGGGCGTAGTTAGACGGAAGTCGGGCAGCGCTATGTGCGCCGTGTCGAGCCGCACGTGTCCCTTTGCGTCGGTCACGCTCAGTCCGCTCTGCTCGCGGAAGGCGCAGCGGTTGAGAGCGAGTTGCAGCTTGGTGGCTTCCTGCTCGAAACAGAGCGAGTCGATGCGCAGCGAAACGCCTTTCAGCTCAATGTGATTCACGTCGAGCCCTTTCTGTCGCATGGCGAAGTTATTGTCGTAGCTGACGAAGCCGTCACGCCAGTCGAACGTGCCTACCTTGTATACGCCCGTACCGAGATTGATGTCGCCGTCGGTAGCCGACGCATCGGTCAGTCCGACGCCTATGGCGAGTGTATCGCCGGGCATGTGTATCTTTACAGCCGAACGCTTCACAGCCAGTCGGCTGAAAGCTATCTGCCATTTGTTTTCTGTTTTGGTTGTGTCCTCGGGCACCGTGTCGCTGAGCGCTATGTCGAGGTTGGCGTCTGCGAGGAGCACCGGTCCGAGCGCCACCTTCTCCTTCTTAAGCGCCACGCGGCTCGGCTCCACCTTCAGTCGTCCTACGCCGCCTTTCACGCGTGCTGAGGGCACGAGTTGCGCGGTGTTGATGTTCACCTTGCGGAAGTCGAGGTCGGTTACGTCTACGTTGCCGGCGAAGAGGGGCAAGAGTCGCACGCCCACGATGAGTTCGTCGGCAGCGGCTATGGTGTCGATTTGGTTGTGCAGCGAGTCGTTGGGCTGCGTAGCGAGAAGCCCTTGCACGCTTAGGTCGAGCGGAAAGCTGAGGCGCACTCGTTCTACCGACACGTTCATGCCGGTTGACTCGGAGGCGTATCCTGCCGCTTGCCTTACTGCCCAGTTCTGCACGGGCGGTATGTAAAGCAGCGCAGCCAACAGCGCTATCAGCGCTATCGGCGTGGCAAGTATGGCTGCCGCAATCTTTAAATATCGTTTGTATTTGGGCTTCATTCTTTTGTATTGTTTGATTTTTATTTTATAGAGCTGTTAGGGGGTGCAGTTGTCTCAACTGCACCAACACAGCAAACTGCACCAACACAGCTAACAGCCCTCCCTTAGAAAATCAATAGGTTGGTGCACTTGAGACAAGTGCACCCCCTGATAAACTGCACCAACACAGCAAACTGTCCACACTAGAAAGCTAATAGGTTGGTGCACTTGAGACAAGTGCACCCCCTGATAAAGTGCGCCCCTGAATTACCTTGCTATCTCCTGCCACAGACGGTCTGCCGGCACTTCTGCCTCAACGCATATCTGTTCTTTCGACACGGGGTGGACGAACTCTACGCGGCGCGAGTGGAGCGAGATGCTTCCGTCGGGGTTGCTGCGCGGCGCGCCGTACTTCAGGTCGCCCTTTATCGGGCATCCCATGTGTGCCAGCTGACAGCGTATCTGATGATGTCTGCCGGTGAGGAGCGTCACTTCGAGCAGCATATAGTTATCCGACACGGAGCGCACCTTGTACTTCAGTATAGCCTTCTTTGCGCCCGGCACATCTCTGTCGTGGGCGTAGCTCTTGTTTTGGCGTTCGTTGCGCGTGAGCCAGTCGGTGAGCGTTCCTTCGGGCGCAATGTCGCGGCGCTTCGTTATCGCCCAGTAGGTCTTGTGCACATCGCCCGTGCGGAACATGTCGTTCAGTCGCGACAGCGCCTTTGATGTCTTTGCGAAGACAACGAGTCCGCTCACGGGTCTGTCAAGTCGATGCACCACGCCGAGGAACACGTTTCCGGGCTTGTTATACTTCTCTTTGATATACTCCTTTACGATGTCGGATAGCGGTTTGTCGCCGGTCTTGTCGCCCTGCACTATCTCGCCGCTGCACTTGTTGACTATTATTATGTGGTTGTCTTCGTAGACTACTTTCATTGTTTGCTTATTATAAAAAGACACAAAAAGGGTGCATCAAAATAGAAGTTAAAGGAAGTTGGGGCTCCCGATAAGTTCAGTTTTGAAACACCCTGATTATCGTAAAAAATCTGTTTGCAGACAGAATTACATGTTCATGCCGCCGTCTACCTGGAGAACCTGGCCGCTAACATACGATGACATGTCAGAAGCGAGGAACAAGCATACGTTTGCGATGTCTTCTGTCTGACCGCCGCGACGCAATGGAATCTTCTTCATCCAGTCCTTGCGTACGTCCTCAGGCAGCTGTGCTGTCATAGGTGTCTCGATGAAACCCGGAGCGATGGCGTTGGCGCGTACGCCCTTGGGGCCGAGCTCCTGAGCGATTGACTTAGCCAGACCGATCATACCAGCCTTAGAAGCCGAGTAGTTGCACTGGCCTGCGTTGCCGTGAACGCCTACTACAGACGACATATTGATGATTGAACCGCTGCGCTGACGGAGCATGATCGGTGCACAAGCGTGGATAAAGTTGAATGCCGACTTGAGGTTCACGTTGAGCACTGCGTCCCACTGTGCCTCTGACATGCGGAGCATCAAGCCGTCCTTTGTGATGCCGGCGTTGTTCACCAGCACGTCGATAGAACCGAAATCTGCATGTATCTGCTTTACAACCTTGTCTGTCTCCTCGAAATCGGCAGCATTGCCTGCGTATGCACGACAAGTAACGCCCAGAGCCTCAATCTCCTTACGTGTAGCCTCAAGTCCGGCAGCCATGTCGTCGTTGAGCACGAGGTCGGTGAATGCGATGTTTGCGCCTTCAGAGGCGAACTTCATTGCGACAGCCTTTCCGATGCCGCGGGCTGCTCCCGTGACGAGGGCAGTCTTACCTGTTAATAATCCCATTTCTTTAATTATTTAATAAATAAAAAATTCTAATTGTTGAGTTTCTTGCCGAGCGCTCCGTACACCACCTTCGCCACAAGCGGCTTGCTGGCTTCTTCGGTGAGCCCGTGTCCGATGCGTCCGTAGATGAACGGCACCTCAAGACCTTTTATGCAGTAGTGGGTGATGTCGGCTACAAGGTTCACGTCGTCGATGTCGAACTCGCCGTCTGCCTTGCCGTCTTGATACACCTTGCTGAAGAGGTCTATCTCGTAGTCGTCGAACTTCTTGCGCACTTTCTCCACCATCCAGATGTTGCGGAAGAACTCGGCGCGCAGGTTGCCGTTGCGCACCACGGTCTCTCTAATCATGCTCAGATGGGTATAGATAAGCTCTATAACCTTGTCAAGCGGGCGCATCTTCATGGCTGCCACCTCGTCGAGCTTGTCGCTCAGGCGTTCAAGCTCCGACTCTATCACAGCCGAATACACTTCTTCCTTGCTGTTGAAGTAGGTGTACAGCGTGCGGCGACCCTTGCCCGACGCCACGGCGATATCGTTCATCGTGGTGTTAGCCACGCCGCGCTTGGCGAAGAGCTGGCGCGCGATATCAATGAGTTTCTGGCGTGTCTTGGATATTGACATATTGAATGATTACCCCTTTCCTGTTTGTTATACCTATTATATATATGCGCTGTGCACCTGAGCGCACACGCCTTGTAGCGTGCTGCTTGCAGGCACGAAACGCTTGCACACACTACGTATTAATGTGCAAATTTACAGCATTAATTTCGAAAAAGCAAATAAATTCGACTTATTATGCTCTCTTTGTGGCTCATAGCGGCACAAAGAGCACAAATCTTGCGATATATCACGAGTAAAGCCTATTAAATAATAATAGGTACGCATGCGTACAATACTTCATTGCGGGTAAAACCTCACGAAAAGTCACCGTCACCCGAACGCAATCCGATCAGACGGCGAACGGAATCCGATTGGACGGCGGACGCAATCCGATCGGACGGCGGACGGAATCCGATTGGACGGCGGACGCGAACGGTGGCACACTTAGGGGGTGCACTTGTCTCAAGTGCACCAACCGAGCAAGAATACACCAACCGAGCAAGAGTTGCACCAAGCGAGCAAGAAGTGCGCCAAGCGAGCAAAAAATACACCAACCGAGTAAGAACTGCGCCCTCTGCGAGTATGTCAAAACTAAAATATTTGACCCCAATTCGGGATAAAATAGCGATTAGTTGCATGTGAAGACAGATACACGAGT
>NZ_JAHQUY010000084.1 GCF_019052365.1 Leyella stercorea | reverse complement strand
CATTGCAACGTGCTCACCAGATAAGGGCAGAGCGTATTCTTCATCCAGAGACCATTCCAGAGGTAGGTCATTTGATGATTGTGAAGGAAATCCCCAATGACGAGTCTCCCGAAGTCTTAGATTGGATCCAGACTTACATCGACTGGATGAGCGACAACACAGACTATTCCAAGGCTATTGTTGACCAATCAAAGTATCTGAAATACCTAATGAGCGAGTTCCTTGCCAACAAGCGCAGACCTCACATCACTCTGAGGAAGTTCGACAAGGAATGGTTAAAGGCTTTCTTCCTTTGGCTGAAGAACGACTATGTACCCCAAAAGTATGTACGAGTTGAAGCCAAACCTTTGTGTGAAGGTTCCCTTCACAATGTTCAACAGCGCATAGTGACGGTGTTCAACAAGGCTGTCAAGTTCGGCAAGTTGAAGGCTAACCCTTTCTACCAGTTGGAGAAGTCAGACATCTTTCCCAAGCCAAAGACATCACATAAGCAGTATCTCACTCCAGATGAACTGAAAAGGTTCATGGCTTCAGATGAGAGAAGTCCTGGAGTTGCAGAGACACAGAGAGCTTTTGGTTTTGCCTGTCTAACAGGACTTCGTATCAGCGACATCAAGGCTCTGCGGTGGAGTGATATCAAGAGGAACGAGGAAACAAACACGCTTGTAATCATCCAAAAGAAGACCAAGGCTCTCAATGCCGTACCAATCGGCAATACCGCCTTGTCATGGATGCCACCCAAAGGCAATGATGATTTTGTGTTTCACCTTCCTGCCAAGGCTAATGTGGATGCAGCCCTTAAAAGGATAGCTAAAAAGGTGGGCATTGAGAAGAATATCTCTTTTCACTGTGCCAGACATACATTCGGAATTTTGGTGCAGGCGGTTACTGGTAACATTGAGACTACCAAGAAGCTGATGGGACACAAGTCACTCAAATCCACCTCCATCTATGCAGATGTGCTGACGAATGAAAAGGTCAAGGCTGTTGACAACACGAAGAAAGCCTTTCGAGGTCGCAAACAGCGTGAAGAGAACAAGCAAATACCGAGGACAAAGCGGACAGCAGCCACCAACACCCATCCACGCAGAATAACTTTTTTACAGGATAACAAGTAAACGGAACTTTTCAGGATAACAACCAGTTAATTTCACTTTTGTAGTCCCCATTTTTCGGGCAGGGATTTCTCTCTGCCTTGGGGGACTGCACTTTCAAAACAAGCAATACAACAAATCATAAACAATTAAATTACAGGATAATGAACAAAACAATATATTAAGGTATGAAACAATTGATATTGACATCAGCATTGTTCTTGACTGCAACATTAGGATTTGCTCAGAACATTACAGAACCAGAGTATAAAGGACAGGTAGCTGTCATTAACACAGACAGCACCACAACGCTTCTCCAGAAGGAAACTGGAGAACACAAGGCAAAGTCTTCGGCTTTCGCCCTGGTTCCAATTCCAGGAGCTTCCCTTCTTGACAGAACTAAAGCTTACCTCACAGTGAAGGGAGCAGAAAGCCCTAACAAGATTTCCTCCAAGAAGTTTTCCCTTATCATCCGTGTGAAGGACAACAGCGAGGAGCCAAAGAACGCCTTCGGCATCTTCAAGTTCGAAACCAAGAAGAAGGAACGCAGATTCAAGATGGCAGACATCGGCTTCGGAAGCGCATCAGCTACTACCAATTTCACCACCGTAGATTACGAGGTGAAGAAGTATGGATCTTCATCTTACCTCGTAACTCTCCATGACCTGCCAGCAGGAGAATATGGAGTGGTGGCTAACGGTTTTGACAGTATCGCCACATTCTCAGTGAAGTAGAAATCATTTTGTAGAACCAGTTAAAGTTTATAGATATGGGAACAGTATTTTTATGGTTATTCATGGCATGGCTCTTCAAGGGCTTCGGTAAGGCTATGACACATTCTGGCGGCAAGAAACGCAAGGAAAGCTGGGATGGACTCAGCTACGAACAGAAGGCATGGCTGCATGACAAACATAATGGGCGATAAGCCGTTATGTAACTGCGTCAAGGATAAATAGTGAAATTGACATATTGAAAGAAACATCAATCATTAAGCATTTCAGTAGTGCTATTATCCCTCTGTGCGTGAGCATCGAGGGGTTCTTTTAGGGGTATTCAAAAGGCTGCTTGGTGATATAATTAAGTGGTTGGTTGAAATGGGGTTCGATACCCTGCACTCCACACAACTATAATCAAATTAAGAAGTTTTAAAGGTGGATTGTCATAAGTTCATCCAAGGAGGGCGGTTGTTGTTCGTGAGAATGATGACCGTTTTTCTTTTGTATTAATCCACCTCGAAGCAGAGCTTCTTCTTGATATTGTAGATTTCTTTATCTGTAAATTTTCCACATAGTCGCTCCAGTAGTGGCACAAGTGTTTGGGAACGAGGAATATACTCTGTATATATCTCTACTGCTATATCACACTTAGCTAAATAGTATGACATAAGCCCTAAAACATCCTTTTCTGTTGTACCAGTGGGATTGAACAAAGGAAAGGCAACCGATGTGATTCCTTTCTCCTGATATGTGGCAAGAAATTTAGCCAAGCCTAACTCCATATATCTATATATTTCTTCTCCATGTTGCAGAACAGGAAATATTAATATCTTGCGCTTCGATGGGGAATTGTATATCCAGAGTTTGCCGGGGGCAAGAAGACATTGTTCACATATCCATTTGTAACGCTCAAACATATAAGGATAGCGTCTTCTGAATATTGACGCTATCCCTTCATCCATCGTTCCTTCACAATTGACAGGAACCACAATAGTTTGGCATGTACTAAACTGAATATCTCCAGTCTCGTAAAAGATATTTGTTTCAGTCATTCCAAGGGTCTTTATCGTAATAAGGAAAATTATTATAAGACCAACGTTCTAAGCAAAAGACGAGAACGAATGAAAATACATATAAAGCACACCATTTCAAACTAAAAACAGGTATAAAGATGAAAGCATAAATTGCAAAACAAATCATGCCTGTCATGGTAACCTTTGCTAAAATGTTTAATGCCTGCACTATTAAAATTACATAATCTCTCATATTTACTTGAATTTAATGATAAAATATTCTTTGTTTAAAAACTCTTTCGGGCAAAGTCCTTTCTTGGGCTTGCCAATTGTTATATCCACAATCTTCTTCTCAACGGACGGCTTATTACCTTTCGGATAGCCTTTAACGAAGAGAACGTGGGTATAAGGACGATACAGCACCTCTCCATAATGTGTTTCTGCTGCCACATCATAGGGAACTTCGCAGTTGGTGGTTAAACGCTTTATCCAATGCGGCTTAATTTCCCTGTATTCTTCCATCTTCTCAGCGGATACAATCATCGAATACCAAGGTTCTGCAAGATGCAAAGTCAAAACATCCTTTTCCATTACTTGATAAAATTAAATACTACATTACATCTTTCAAGAAGATCTTTTTTGTTCTTGTAGTAGATGCCGTTGCAAACATATCTAACAACTTGACTACGCCACACCTTCTTGCCGTTTCTAACCTTGTATTTTATAATCATTGTTAGCTTTGGAATGCAGTTAGTCGTGTCACTGAATGAAACTTCAAACTGATCAGTTTCCAGACTGTAGGATGTTCCCCACCATCTTGTTTTGTCTAAATCCTCTTGTGTCATAATTTATACTTTTAAAAAGGCAACTGTTCCGTGTTCTTCCAATGAGGTATAGAACATGGAAACAATTTGCGTTTAATTCTTCCTATCTTTTGAAGATAATGATTACGTCTTTTGTATTTCCACATTGCATTCGTAAATTTACAAAAGTTATTGTCACATCTAAAACATACACTCTTTTGGTATTCATCCTCTGTGGCAAAATTACTTTCGTAGTAACACCAAGTACATGGATTGAAAGCCTGTGTAGGAATGAACGATTTACTATATCTCATGCTTAAATCTCTTTAAAGTTAGTTCACTCCAGGCTTCAAGTCCTTGCTCTTGATATACTATATCTTCTTCAAGGCTATTCAAAAAAGCTTCCAAGCTACCATGAAATCCATGGTAGCGGAACTTTGAAAAGCACACCTGGCACTCACATACCTTCATAAGACCTTTTGGTGTGTCACACCAACCGATAACTTTAGATTTTCCCTCCATTAAAGAGCCATCATCGCCATTTGGACATTGAAGTCCTACACTATATGGAATAGACTCCCAATTACTAATCTTCATTGCAAGGAGCCTTTTTCTAATTGATACATTCATTTATCATCCAATTGTTTGGCAACGATTCTTACCAATTTGTTAAACATTTGTCCTTTAATTTCTGGATGCAATTTCTTCACCGCTTGTTTTGCCGTTGCCAGGTTATTCTGCTTGGCAACGGCTTTCAGATATTTCTTGCGAAAGGAAACTATGCCCTCAATAGCCTCGGACGCTTCTTTTACATAGTTTTCATCCGAGGCTCCTTCTATTGCTCCAGTGACCTGTTCTCTGCAAAACATGATTGCCTCATATTCCGCTTTAGTAACACTTACCATCATAGTTCAGTCCTCCAATAAGTGTCCTTTGCGTTTTAGAAACGCCTTGACCTCATTCATAAATGTACATGAATCCTTTTCCAGTTCAAGGATCTTCTTCTTACCAAAACCAGCTTCTCTACAAAGCTCCATAGCGGTTTGGTCATCCTTCATAAAGGTTATGACGTTCTGAATGACCGACCATTGTCCTTTTTCAAATTCTGTAATCATATCTTTAATGTTTACTTTCCAGTTTCATTCTTGTTTTATTTAATTCTCTTATTGCAGCTAAGTTCCAAGCTACCAATACTAATGTAATAATCATATAAGACAATCCGATGGAAATCAGCAACGCCAATATAAGACTTCTTATCAGCGTGAAGTGTATTGCAAGCCATAAAGTCACAAGTAAGAATCCGAATATGACAAAAATAACTGTTTTGCATTTTTTGTCATATTCGAAGTTATACAAGTTTATGCCTTCCACGGAAGCGTTATTCTTGGCTATGTCATAGACCTTCTTTGTTCTGTCAAACACTCTCTTGAAGTTCTCGTCTGACGCAATAATTTCCGCATTACAAGCAAGCAGCAATAGAACATAGACAACGAAAAGCAAGGTCGGCGTAATGCCCCTTCCGCCTTCGTTTATTGACTCATCGCACCAAGCGAAAATTCCTACGATACCTATACCTGAAAGTATAGCGATGCCGTGCAGCAAACTGATACCATTAATCTTTTTCATTGATATATCTTTTTATTTAGTCAAACAATTCGAGTTGTCGTATATCATATAAGTTGATGCCTTTTCTGATTTCAGACAACATTTCTTTTTGGAACTTGCTTTTTTTCTTTTCTAAAGCAAGTCTCTCTAAACGTCTAAGAGAATTGTAAATTGCTTCCTTCTGGGAGCCATACAACTCACGACTCTTTCTGTTGCAACCGCAGCTTGCACAGGAATCTCCCATATTGCAATCAAGCCCACATACCCATCCTTTAGGAGTTAATGCGGTAAAGACATCAAAAGACCATCCCATAGAAGGCTTTCCTTCACTAATCCATGAAATTGGAGTATTAGGATTGGTACAGATATTATTCTTGTTAAAAACAAACGTCTTATCCATAATTTCCTATTTTAATTGTCCTTTACACATGGCTTCTGCATAGTGCAGGACATCACGCATAAAAGGAAGATTAATATTATCTATTTCCCCATGTTCCAAGGCTGCCAATTGCTTCTGGAATATCTCATGATCATGTTCGAACGAATAAGCCAGGAAATATCTTAACCACATTTGCACACTCTTAGGTCGAGGCAAGTTTAATTCATTAAGAATCATTACAGATATTCTTATCTCGTTGAGCCAGTTGAAGTATATACTTGAACCGTTCTCATCAATGAAACCGAATAGCATGTGAGCCATGCTGTCAGTTCTGTCTATAGCAATTTGGAAACAATCGATATTGAACTTGTCTCTCAACTTGTCAGACAAGGCGAGAAGTTGCTCAATCGTAGTGGATGCCTTAATCAAAAAGGACATCTTTCTGATTATCTTCATTCTGGCAGTAGGGGTAAAATGCTTATGTTGTATAACCCTATCTGTAAGCTCCTTAAACTTCTCCTCGAAATCAGCTTTCTGCCAATACTCAGGAGTCTTTTCCAATCCATTTTTACAATGGATAATAGTAAAAACATTGTCTATCATATATATAACTTTTTAGTAGCCGCATAAATGCGGACGATTCATTCATTTTTTCCAAAGGTCACCATCACGATACGTATGCTTTATCTCATATATAAAAGCTATTGCGATTGCAATGATGACCACACCAAGTGCTATGCAAAGTATCTTCATGCTGTTATACCCTTTATTTGTTGACTTCTTCCAAATAGGCATGGACAAAATCATGCAATGTTTCATTGGCTGCATACAGAAGGCTACAGTCATGCACATGCTTGGAATTGCGGTTCTGTATGGTTTTGGCTATAGTATAGCCAGTGTCATTATTTGGAAAGAACATATAAATATTCTCATAATCGTCTGTATCAACTACCATTGGTATGAAGTTTCTTACATCAGACATAATGAAACAGTCGCAGTCTTTAGGAAGATTCAGAAAATGTTTCTTCTGGATGGAGAGATAAGCAAGATAATCCGTAAACTCCCAAAATAGACAGCAATGCTTATTGCTGTCATCTTTAGAGTGAGCAACATAAACATATCCTTTGTTATCCAATGTTATAGGATTTTTCATATAAAGTGGATTAATGAACTCTATCCCACCATTGACATTTCTGATGCCATACCCTCTGTAGTTTCTGTTGAACGAGGAAAATTCAACAAAATAGAGGTTGGGAGAGATTGCCCATTTTTCTGTATTATGCTGCTGTGCCAACTCTTTTCGTTCTTCGTCTGTCATAGATACAAGGCGAAGATTACCTCCTAAATGACTGTATTCTACTCTTCTTTTTGAAATTTTCATGTTCTTTGTTCATTAATGAGTTCGACAAAATCTTCCGTTGTATTGCCTATGGCGAAATAGTCACTGATGTCTTTCTCTTTCTTGCTACCTTCCAATGGTAATTGAAGACGAGAAACATTGTATCTATTTTTGAAGTCTTCGACTCGTTCTTTCGACTCCTTGATGCCTGTTTCATCTGAATCATACAGAAAGATTATTTCCTTGAAACGCTCAGAAAGTTCTTTCAACTTATCTTCCGGCACCTTTGCAGTCTCGCTGTTGAAGGCTATGCCATAAAAACCATGAGCTGCAAGCGAAAGCACGTCTTTCTCACCGCCTGTTATGAATACACGTTCTCCAGATGTAGGCAATTTGTTCCATCCGAAAATATATGGCTTGGGTAAGTCACCTGCATACATGAAACGATATTCAGACTTTGGACGATAAAATTTGATGCCAAGCCCTCCATTGAAGTAATATCCATATATAGGAACAAGTTCACTGCTTACGATAGCAAATTTCTTTCCGTCTGTTTTGACAAACGAACAGCTTTTGATACTTTTCACGTCGTATCTCAGCAGCGTTTTCTCATCTATCCCATAACGTTGCCAATATTCCAACTCTTTGTCCGAAAAATGCTTTGTTATAGGTTTGAACTCAGAAATGGAGCATTGCTTTTCCTTGCTACCACAGGCTATGACCTTTTTCAGCTTCACCTGTTTGCCATGAAAACCATCATCATAAGATGAAAACACATTGAGTTTCATATCTCGGTCAATCTGTTCAAGAAGTCGCTTGAAATCTGTGTTTAAGTTATAGCCAAGCAATTTGGCAACAATAACAAAACAATTACCACAGAATTTGCTATCACCGAAGTCTTGAAGGAAATAGTAGTAACTATCTCCTCCAGACTCGTTCTTATACAGACGGCAAGATGCCCTTTTATCCTTTCGATAAGGATTACGGAAAAACTGGGCAGTACAATCTTCGCCAAGGTAGTGCTTGAAAACGTCAAGTCCTCCATGGGTCTTTTGCAATATTTTCTTAGCTTCTTCCATCCCAATTATAATTTATTTAAAAACGTATATTCATTAACCTTAACTCTAAAATCTATGTCTGGCATAACGATGATGTCGAACATTTCATTCATTCTTGCTGCTATTCTGTCTCCATACTTAGGGCGAATTTCCACATTTGCAATGTTTGTTGTCATTATAGTTGGCAAACGAGCCTCGTATCTATAAGCCAGAATGTCGGAAACAGGAGTGTATTCATTGCCGTATGAAGAGACTACAGTAGGCTCCAAGCCAAACTCATCTATACCAAGTATAGTGGAGTTCTTGTATTGCTTGAATGCTGTTTTGTCTTTGATGGCAATCTCACATAGTTCTTTAGCCGTTTGGCATCTAAAGCCTAACACCTTGTTCTCTGAAATCGGGTTAGGATCTTCAAGTTCCAAAGCATTGATAACTTTTCTTATTGCCATAAGGGTTGTTGTCTTTCCATTGCCAGGAATGCCATTCAGCAGCAGACCCCATTTCTTTTCAGGTGAGACAAGCCAATTGGCAACTGCTTCCAACTGTTTGCTCTGCTGCTCATTTCTTATATAATGATGAAAACCGCTTTCCACGACTTTCTCAAACGCACATTGCAAGCCTCGCTTGCAAAGGTCTTCATCAATCGGCAGCTTAGAAAGATTGGGTATAGACTGCTCCTTCAGACGACTTAGGAACAAATCTACTTCCATTTTGCTTGTCTTGTTTAGAAACTCCATATTGATTATTACTTTTTGATGTTGCACTATTGTTTTTATAGAGCCAATCTACAAAATGGCTCTTGTAATCTTGAATGTCCGTATGGGTAGTCTTTCCTCGACATATCATGTCTAAATCGAAATCCTCCAATCTACTCTTTACAAGTTCCACTCTGGCAAGAGAGAACTTTCTTGCGATAGCTCCAAGCCAAAGCTCGTCCTGCTCCAAAAGCTCCAGGAAACTTTCTTTCCTTGCTTTCTTTTGTTGGTTTTCTTTCTCTTCTTTTCCATCCAAAACTTCAAAATTCTCAACTTCTCTCGCACGCGCGGATGTTGATGATATATTTTTCTTTATTTCTTTATTTCTTATATTCTTATATGTTGTTACTTGTATGTTATCTGTTTGTTGATCGTGTGTTGGCTGCATGTTAGCAGTGTGTTGGTTGTATGTTAGCAGTGTGTTAGTTTGAGAATCATTATCAATGTAACCCATTACACCACAGGTGTTTACATCCAAATTTGGTTGGTCGCTTTTTGAGGCGAAAACCAAAGCTTGCTGCACACTTTCACACTGAATGTTAGTTGTATGTTGGTTGTATGTTAGCTGTATGTTAGAAGGTGCAAATCCAGCCTGGTAACTATCATAATTACAGATAGTTATGATGCGTGGTCGGTTGGTCGCTTTTTGAGAAATTAATATTTCTTTAGATTTTTGCAACTTCTCTATACACGTTCTGATACTCCTGTCCGATATGTTGGTCGATTCTGTCAGAGACTTTCTTGTCACCATTATTTGACCTCTTCCAAGAATATTCTCACCATTCGCAGAAGGACAGTAGTTAACATTCAACAACAGATGTATGAACAGATGGAAGGTTATGGCATCCTTATACCAACGCCAATCTTCTATCTTGCGATACAACTTTACCCAATTTGGGTTGAGTTCGTCCTTACCCTCTGGCTGAAAACTATCATACGCCACGACAGATATTGTTGTGTGGTGTTTACAAGACAAAACTTTTATCTGTTTTGTCTTCAATAACTTCTTTATGCAGGTTCGCACAGTCTGCAATGACAAACCTGTATTGTTGCACAATTGTGCATAGCTTGTAAGCATCTGTCCTCTCTTGATAACCACTTCTCCTATTTCCTTATCGGAAAATGAGGCGTGAAGAAGAATATGCAGGTACAGAAGCACCATGTGCGAATCTTTATACCAACGCCAATCACAAAATGTTCTTGGCAATTTTATCCAACTATAATCCAAACCTATCATTCTAATTCACATTAAGTTCATCGTCTTCACATCGTTCAATAACGAAAGACAACATTAGATTACCTTTCTTTGACATTATCTTTATGTAATCGTCACAGATAACCAGTTTGCAGAATTTACCTATCATGGAATGGTGCTGGTGCCAATAATATTTCTGACCATTGATGGCACTCGATATAGCCTTCAGATTCTTCTGACATTCTTCCTTGCTCGGATGAGGATCATACAAATCAGGCATAATGTTGAACAGAAGACATTGCATCCACAAAGGTTTCTTAGCCTTATATATGTTTTTTTGTATTCTGTACATGGACATAACTGGAGAAGTAATCTTGTTGTTGATTGAAGAGTGTCTTCAAATCCGAAATTTTATACTCTATCTTTCCTGGTCGCTTGGCAAATGGTTTAAGTCTGCCTTCCTTCACCCATCTGCGCACATTACCAGTTCCATAACGTCTGTATGCCTCTCTTTGAGAACAAACGGTCTGTGGAGTTTTCTTCATCATTGCCACAAGTTTCGGGGCAAGGGCATCCGTTAGCTTGGCGATAAAAGCCTCATAAGCTCCACGGTCTTCATCCAATATTATCTGTACCATAATAATTATTATTAGGATTATTCATATCAAAGAAGTAAGTTGGTTTGGCTGCTCGTTCTTCGGCAGTAGGATAATAAAGCGGCTCCTGGCTGCTTTTGTACACACCTGCCTTTGTGAGCATAACTCTTATACCAGCTCTTGTAAGCTCATACTTCTTTGCCAACGCTTCGAAAGCGCAATTTGGAGAAATAACCTTTTTCTTAATCATTTCACCGAAGGTATTAAGATATTCATCAACAACCTTCATTCTTCTCAGTTGGCTTTTTGGAAAAACCTCCTGATAAATTTCAAGATTTTCTTTTGTCATATTACTTTTTTTATTAATTTTTTTTT
>NZ_JAHQUY010000083.1 GCF_019052365.1 Leyella stercorea | reverse complement strand
GGGTTATTTGATTAATATTTAACTGGTCCCGATTTTAACGGGACACTAATGATTTAATAAATTAGAAACTATGGTAAATAAGACTCTGCTTTACGATACAAACTTTAATGAGAATATATAATATGGAATCTTCTATACAACAATATAAACAGGCTGTTAGTGTCATAAAGGATGCTATATTATACAGTCAGTACCGAGCTGCAAAATTGGTAACAGGTGAACAGTTGTCGCTCTATTTTGGCATCGGTGGATATGTGTCCGCACATTCACGCCAAGAAGCATGGGGTACTTCTGTTATTGATCGTATCAGTGAACAGTTACGTCGTGAACTTCCTGGTCTTCGTGGATTCTCTTCGCAGAACATTCGTAATATGCGTACTTTCTACGAATATTGGATGCAATATATAATTTGCTCGCCAATGGCGAGCAAATTACAAATAGCTGTAAATAAATATGTTATCGATGTTGACAATTTCTCTTTGCAAAAATGGTCGCCCATGGCGAGCGAAATCAATCGTGAGGAATTTTTAGGTATCAGTTTTTCACATCACATGGAAATTCTTCATAAGACGAAAGATCTTCATGAAATACTTTTCTACATACATCAGACCGTTCTCCATAAATGGGACAAATACGATTTGCGTGATCGTCTAAAGGAAGGACTATATCAAAAACAGGGCGCTGCGGCAAACAATTTCCTGCAGACCATGCCGGTTAACGATGCTCGTAAAGCTGTTGGCATGTTCAAGGATGAGTATCTGCTCGACTACATTAATATCGATGAAATGGAAGTTGACAAGCCTGAAGATATTGATGAAAGGGTTATAGAGAAAGCCATTGTCCGTAACATCAAACAATTTATTATGACTTTCGGACGTGACTTCGCTTACATAGGCAATCAATACCATTTGGAAATATTCGGAGAAGAATTATTTCCTGACTTGCTCTTTCTCAATCGCGAATTGAATTGTATGGTTGTAGTTGAACTAAAGAAGGGAGCTTTCAAACCTGCCTATATAGGTCAGTTGCAAACGTACATGAAAGTACTTGATGATAAGGTGCGTAAACCCCATGAGAACCCGACTATTGGTATTCTTCTTTGTAAGAGTGCCAATAAGGCTTTCGTTGAGTATGTTATCCGTGACTACACCAATCCAATGGGTGTCGCAACATATAAGACAGCAGAAGATATGAGTGAGGAGTTGAGAAAGGCTTTGCCTGATATGGACGAGATGCGAAAGTTGCTCATTAATGAAAGTGATACTGATAAGTAAATGATCTAAATTATTTGCAAATATCGCCTCAAATTAGAGAAAGGCTATCATAATGGCCCTACTCATAGTTTTCGTATCAGATGCAAATCCATATTGCTGAAGTCAGAAGGTAAATCAGCTCCCAAAATAGCAGAAATGCTTGAGGTGACTGTAGCTACTGTCTACACATGGATAAAACGTTATGAAGAAAATGGCATCAAAGGCTTGGAGACACGTCCTGGTCAGGGGCGAAAGGCTATTATGGATTGTTCTGATGAAGAAGCTATCCGCAAGGCAATTGAGGAAGACCGTCAGAGTGTGTCCAAAGCACGTGAGGCATGGCAGAATGCGACTGGTAAAGAAGCCAGTGACATTACCTTCAAACGTTTTTTAGAAACATTGGTGCAAGATATAAGCGTGTAAGAAAACGCCCAAGGGGCTTTACCACAAAAGAGTCCATCAACGTAGACAAGATTGTGGACTATCTTGATAGATTCTCTTTCAATGTCACGAAGAAGACTGTAATTGTCTTGGACAATGCTTCTGTTCATAGAAATCGGAAAGTGAAAGAACTGAGGAAAATTTGGGAGAAAAAAGGATTGTTCCTCTTCTATCTTCCACCTTATTCTCCAGAACTTAATCCTGCCGAGATTCTTTGGCGTATACTTAAAGGTAAATGGATAAGACCGATAGATTACGAAACTACGGACTCGCTTTTCTATTGTACAAACAGGGCCTTGGCGTCTGTGGGTACGAACTTATTCGTGAATTATTCATATTTATAAAATTGATTTTGAACAGTTACTTATGAAGTATATTATAACATTTACAATGTGTTTGTTCTTGATGTGCTCTTGTGACAATCATGATTTTGAACTATCTGAAAAAGAACAAGTTTTTTACATCAACCAAATGCTGCATTTTTCCATTGAGCCATGGGACAGCCTTAGCAAAGCATATACTTATGACTTTTTCCTACGAAACCCGAAACCATGCAAGGAAGTTGACACCATTTATTTAGAAAGGAAGATTCCAAATAAATTTAAAGTAATTGAATCTTCTTCATACACACGAGAATATAATCGCGATCCTTCATTCATAAAATTATTGCCAAATACACAATATATAGTAGCACATACTGGAATGGGCGCCAGAGTAAATATTTTCAAATATTATTATACTGACCCTTTTGGTAAATTACATGCTAATGATTCACTGAATGAACATATTAACGTGGACTCCATCCGAATCCGCCTTAATAGATAAAACCTTTGTCTTGCGCCCAACCAACGTAGGACAAGGGCTTTTCCTTTGTGGGCAGCAGCCATCGGCATCATCTCCTGTTACGCTTCGCTTCATCTGCACCTTTTTTGGTGAAAACAATCTGAATCAAAAGAAGATCTTCTCGAACACCGTACCGACGGTACCGATGCCTTCGACACGCTCTACATCGGCTGCGAAAAGTTCCCACAGCACGATTTATACCCAATTGCGATTGGTGGAGTAAGATAATTGCTCGTTTTTGCAGAAAATAAGGAGAAACTCTGTATCTTTGTCGCAATAAAACCTACTTTATGGAACAACTATTATTCATCGTATTGGCAGTTGTCATCATTTTCGCCTTGTTGTATAAGTGGAAAAAGCGGACAGAGAAAAAGATGGGCAACGATTTGAACGCTCTCATTGAAGCTAATGACTGGCGAGGAGTGTGTCGTATTTTACGCAAGCAACTGATTGTTTGGGGACTTGTGCTTGTGTTGTGTATTGGATTATTGGTGGCTCGAATAATGAGTGGCGGACAATTCTATACACCTATAATTGTTTGTGCTTTCTTGGCATGGAGATTCTTCAAGTTGGTAAACCTTTACATGATTTCGTACAAGAACATGAAAGTAGTGGAGGTAGAGAGTGAAGACAATATACCGCCTTTGCCTTCCATTGAGTGGCTTCTTCAAGGTTGTAAAGTTACCCATGTAGATGTACCTTCGCCAGAGATTAAGCAGTTGTGGCTTGATGCTTACGAGAGAGGCAAGCAAGAAGGCTTTAGCCCGGTTCTGTTGGCTGTAGACAGTTGTTTTTTCGAATCACTTGATGACAGTTCTGAATGGTATGATGAAACCAAGCGTCAGGACTGGCAATCTAAAATGTTGGCATCAAACTTAAACGATGGAGCTTCTATCCTGCATGAAAGAATGGAACAGGTAAAGGAAGAATACAGCGATGCAGAATGGAAGAATGATGTTGTTGGTACAGATGAGGATATTGAGCCTATCAATGATTTAGAAATTGTAGAAGGCACGGATCTCTATCTTGTTGAAGTTCCCGTGAAAGAACCATGGAAAGTATTTGCGTATGTTCCGTTTGGTGACTGGAATGAATGTCCGAAAGCTGAAGAACACATGGCAATAGCCAAATATTGGTATGAGAAACATGGTGCGTGTGCAGCATATATTTCAAATGATGTTGTTGAGTATTATCTGCCCAGTTCAGTGATGGGTGATACAATGCCTATTGCAGAGGAACATTTGGGATATAGTGCGGATATTTTACAAGGAAACAATCTTGCATCCCTTTCTTCTCAACTTAAAAAATCCACAATATGGTATTTCTGGTGGGATTGATTTATTGAAGCGGAATACTGCCTAATCACCCTTTCATATACGCCTTTGTCTTGCGCCCAACGCAGGATGAAGGCTTTTCTTTTTTTTCAGCGGTATGCTCCGCCTTCAGCACCTCCTTCGCTTCGCTCTCCGCACCTTTGGCTTTTGCAATCTCTCAGGCGTGAGAGTCAATAACGAAAGGTAGCCAATCCCGATTTTCAAAGGAGTAAGGCGTGGCGCACCGCCTTTCCTGCACTTTGTGCATCTTTCCTATGCTGTTATCTTTGTGGCTTGCTCCACCGTCCCATGCAATGTCTGTGGACGAATTGGCTTTTATTTCGCCACCAAAATGACAAGTATTCATATTTGCCTTTTTTCATCCGTTCCACACTCTCATTAGTGAATGAACTCCGATACTGCTGATGTTCATTTTTGTAGCCACAAGCACATCCGCCTTTCTGCTTGCCTTAAAGATAGGTATCTGTCTGCCACGATTTCATCATGGAAGATGTAGCCATCCCATCCTATGATGACAACAGAGATTGCACAATTCATATCACCAGTCTTCTTCTTTTATTATTCCGGAGTAATATTCTGAAGTGGTGTTCTTTGTACCAAATCATTTTATTTGTTCGACGTGAAGCACTTACCAAATGTAATGCTTATGATTTTTCCTTTGCAAAGTTAGCGCAAGCGGCATTCTGAAAGGGTCGCGCTCCACGCTTATCCTAAGATTTTTTCAAAAGTTTTTGGGGCAGGTTTGCCTCATTCCAAAATCTTTCAAGCCCTGAAGGATGAAATAATCTTGGCTATCCCTTGCATTAAAATGCCTTCTCCTTGCTGCTCCTTGTATGCACGTAAAAATTACAAAAGCACTTCGGTGCTTCACTTTTAAGTCGAACAAATAAAATTTTAAAGATTATGGTACACACCACTTTTAATTCAGAATATCACTTCGGTAAAAGAAGTTCAAGACAGGTTGAATTGTCAAGCAATCTCTATCAGGTTGTCATCAATGGAGAGGATGGCGAGTATATCGAATATGAAATCGAGGCGGACAGTCATTCTGAGGCAAGCGCCAAGGCGGAAGCACTCGCAGCTGACAGTTTTATAGACATCAGCTATATCGAAGTTTATCTCATTCACTAATCAGATTGTTTCACTCTTAAAATAAGAAAGTTATGAATACTTCAAATGTCATTTTAGCAGCTAAAGCCAATTCCGGCAAGTCCACAAACAATGTATGGGTCGTTTACACAAGCGATAACAGCTCAGACAAGATGTATTGCACAAGTGCATACAAGGCTATGCGCCTCGCCTTCCTCCTCAAAAAGAGGTTGGGATTGAACATCTCTGATAATTGCCTCGCACGCCTCTCGCAAGAGATTGCAAAAGCCAAGGGAGCCACAGCTCCCACGGCGCAGGAGGTGCAGAAGCCGGAGCCAGCTCCAGTAGAGGAAAAGCCTAAGAAGAAAAGAGGTCGCAAGCCAAAGGCTGAAAAGGCTGCTTAGGCAGTCTTCCACTTCCGCCCGGCTCGAAGGAGTCGGGCTTTCTTCTGTCGCTTCTGCAAGATCGTAACAAGTCCGCACTTGCCTACACTCCATACTAAAGCCCTTTGTCCTTCGAGCCGTGCAGAGCAACGCTGCGATTAGGTCTTTTCTTATACAGGCAAAGCCTGTTATCTTTGAAAACAAAAAGGTCATGCTGAAAATCAATTATAATCCTTCTCTCTACGTCTTCACTTGCAACATCCCATCGGAGATAGAAATATCTACTGATGCTGCTTCGGTATATGTCACTATCGCATGTGGTCCTGACACTATCTTTGAAACTACGCTTTACCCTTACAACAACATCGCCATGCTCTATTATGCTCGCTCCATCATCGAGGGGCACATGCTGGATAAGCAGCGTGTCTTCGCTAACTTTGTCATCACGGCGGACACAAAGACTGAAGAGACGACCACGCCAGAACGCCATTTCATTTACTCTCGTCTGAGCCTCGCCACAAATGCCATGGGCTTCGTACAGCTGTTCTTCCTCACCACACGCTCGATGTTCACCATTCCACGCAATTCGTTTCAGACTCTTTCGGCGTTTTATTTGCCTGATGTCACGCTGCAGGGCTACACCGAGTGCCTGGCTCTCTTCGATGGCGAGTCTACACCTCGCATGGTGCGCATCGAGGATGCTAAAGTGGACACCAAGAACACCACCTTGATACGTGACATTATAAGTCCTATTGCTATAGAAACCCGTATCGGCAGCAAGTGCCGACTGCTCCAGTTCACCGTTCATCGTGGCTTTCTTGCCAAGACATTCTATGTCACTGACCGCACGCCGAACCTCACGCTACTCGTGCGCAATGAGTTCAACTGCGATGAATACATACATCTCACTTGCGTCACCAAGAGCAAGCTCGACCTCGACCGTTCCACTGCCACCTCGCTCGGTGTTACCACCTTCTATGATGACAAGTCCGCCTACGAGTATGACGTGGAGTCCTCGATGCTTACCTTCGAGGAAGCCAAGCACTTCTCCCAGCTCCTCCTTTCTCGCTATGTCAACATCGTTGAGAAAGGTGGTGCCCTGGCACCCATCACCATCACTGACATAAACAGTGAAATCTCCGATGCCGACAACGCCACGAACAGCATCAAGTTCAAGTACAAATATAGCAGCCATCATTTCCCAATCACCATCGACTACGGCAACAACATCTTCGATGATCCTTTCTACCGCACCTTCGATTAATCCACATCGCTATGCAATCCATCCACATCACCACACTCCGCAAAATACTCTCCAGTCCCGAACCCATCGACATCCGTCTATGGACTCGCAGCGGTGAAATCCAGTCCTGGCACCGCTGCATCTCCCTCAAATATGACTTCTACAAAGGCACAAGACGAATGAAGCTGCTGGACTCTAACGAAATCCGGCAGCTTCGAGATGTGTGTATATTTGAGGTGAATGGAATTGAAGTGTATATGTAGTGTGTCACAAAAAGTATCTTTTTTTGTGACAAAATCAACATTTGTGTTTGCATGGCTGATATTGTATATTTGGGGTTTTATAGAATATGTATCGGGCATTTTTTAGTTAAAAATTGATACTTTTCTAAGCCTTTTCTTTGTTTTGTCACAAAAAGTTGCTATTTTTGTGACGAAATTAAGGTTAGACATGGAAAGTATAGCTCATAAAATTGAAAACAGGATAAAGGGATTTGGTAGGGGAAAGATTTTCTTTGCCGATGACTTTCTTGATTTTGGCTCTTCTGATGCTATCCGACAGACTTTGCTTAGGCTTACAAAAAGCGGGTTAATTATTCGTGTGGCACAGGGCATTTACTGTTATCCCGAAATTGACGAAACTTTGGGATTGGGGGTGATTTATCCTACTGACATACAAATTGCTGAAGCCTTGGCTGAACGCTCTCATTCCAAAATTGTCCCCACTGGCGACTATGCGCTGAATGTTCTTGGACTTTCTACACAGGTTCCGTTGAATAGTGTTTTCCTCACAAATGGAAAGTCGCGCAGAATATCAGTGTCAGGGAATAGATCTATCACATTTAAGAATACGGCTCCACGCAACTTGGCTTTTACGAACCGACTTGCCATGTTGGTTAATTCTGCTCTAAAGTCGATAAAGAACGTCAATGTTACTACTAAACAGACGGATCATATTTACTACTTATTGAGACAGGAGAAGAAAGAAGATGTGCTTGTCGACTTGAAACTGATGCCTGTATGGATTAGAAAAATTGTACAAAACGCTTATGAATAAATTCTTTGAACTTTCGTTTGACGACCAACGACGTGTGCTTCAACAAGCATCTGCACGATGTGGGTTGCCTCCACAGGCTATAGAGAAGGACTTGTGGGTTTCTAATATTCTGCAAATCGTTTTCGACTTGCCTTTTGCTGATAAACTCATCTTCAAAGGTGGCACATCTTTGAGCAAGGTCTGGCATCTTATTGAGCGTTTCTCTGAAGACATTGATTTGGCTGTCGACCGCTCTTTGTTTGGGTTAGAGGGCGACTTGACGAAGAAGCAGATAAAGAAACTGCGCAAGGCTTCTTCTCTATTTGTCAAAGACACGTTTTGCCCGGCATTGCAGGAGGCTGTCGAGAAATATGGTTTGCAGGACTTTTGCAAAATCGAGTCTGAGCCAGACGGTGAGGGCGATAGCACATATCCAGAACCGAGAAAGTTTTTCGTGAGGTATAAGAGTGCTTGGGCTGAGCCGTCTGAATACCTTTCGCCAATAGTGATGTTGGAGATTGGAGCAAGGTCTTTGCTGGAGCCAAACGAGCAAACACATATCAACAGTATGGTCGAGGGCGTGTTTCCTACCATACAGACAACAATTGTCGATAGCAAGGTGGCAACGGCTCTTGCAAGCAAGACTTTCCTTGAAAAGGTATTCCTCTTGCACGAGTTGTTTTCCGTAGAGGGACGTGGTGTCATTGCCGACCGCAAGTCAAGACATCTTTATGACCTCTCTCGTATGATGAACAAAGACTTTGCTTTGGCTGCCATAAAGGATGATGAACTGTGGGAATCCATTCGTCATCATCGCGAGATATTCACAAGCATTAGTGGTATGGACTACACCCCAGACATCCGTCGTCGCATCGTTCTCGTTCCTCGTGAGGATATACGCAGCGCATGGGAGGCTGACTATAAAAGTATGTGCTCTTCCATGATTTTCGGAGAGAAACCTTCTTTCATTGAACTCATTGAGAATATGAAAGTGCTTGAAGATAGATTCCACAGGTTTTGAAATGTGACAAGAAATGAAAAAATGCAATAATTCATGCAATATATTCAAAATCTACCGTTTATTTTAAGTAGTACAATTAAACGTAAAATGAAAAAGACTTTAAACCTTTTATTCCTGCTACTTGCAGTTTTTGCTGTTTCAAGTTGCAGCAGCGATGATGACGAGAAAAAAGATTCCGTCAAGGAGATAACAATATATGTTTCTTCTGAAACGGGTGAAAGTTACGGATTTAACTCTACCCCAGAGGAATGTATGCTTGTAAAGTTTGATAATCCAAATGGCGAATGGGAACATCTTGGTCTATATCGTATCGAGGGTTTCACTTATGTAAAAGGGCATGAGTATGAATTGCGGGTAAAGATGACTACACTTGCCAATCCTCCAGCTGACGGCTATAGCCACAAATATTTGCTCGTCAAAATTGTTCAAGACAAGCTCGTCAAAGAGACGGGAACTCCAACCGACAATAGTGTAAAGTCAGAAAGCGACATTGAGTATCAGGAGCTGTGCCCGTACAACAAATACGAAACAGAAGACAACTATATCGTAGATGGCGAAGGAAATATCTATAAAGGCAATGGGTTGCCAAAGCCTTCTTATGAACATAGCAGGATATACGTAGAAAATGTTCTGGATAAAGGCGATGACAACTGGGTCAAATTCAATAGCATCCCATATCAGGCGTATCGCTCATACGTCATTTCTCCGCTGACAGACGATATAAGGTTGGTGTACAATGAGGATGGCGGCCCGTTGTTTAAGGATGTAATACCGGAAAGCGAATTTGAGTATATTACAAAAAAGATGAACTCAGGCGAGAAACTACAGTATTTTCTCATCTTGACCAATGTATACAAAAAAGGACTCCAGAAATTGAAATTTACAATTACGAAACAATAAAACGCTGTTTGTACGAATAATGTGCCATAACAAATAAGTGATTATGAAAAAGCGTTTCCTCATACCAATCGCTTTTCTGATGGTTACGACATTATCTGCCCAGCCATTGGCTTCAAGCAGATGTGCTGATGTCTTCCAAAAGGATGCACTTATAACTGTCGCAAGGAGTGTCGCCAATACCTTTGGTCCTGCATACGTTCCGTTTTTCAAAGGTGCTGAAATATCTGAAATGCGGATTTTCCAAAAGGACGACTATGGTGACAATCATCGCAAAATAAGAAAACAGTTTGGGAAAGCGTATTATGAAGTGGTTTTTACTTATGACAGCACGGCTGTCAGATTTGCATTTGACTATGCTGCCA
This sequence comes from Leyella stercorea, assembly GCF_019052365.1. Taxonomy (GTDB): domain Bacteria; phylum Bacteroidota; class Bacteroidia; order Bacteroidales; family Bacteroidaceae; genus Prevotella. The sequence continues at coordinate 1,229 of NZ_JAHQUY010000083.1, read as the reverse complement.
AGGTCAGGATATGGAAAGATACTGGCGAACCATTGGATGTGATTTTTGGCAATGGCATGGGAAGAAACTTTCTCTTTAAAAGTTTCAGAAAACAAACAAGACAAAACAAAAAGAGAAAGAAAGCAACGGCACATCCGATAGAGCAAGTCCCTTTGCAAACAGAGAAGACACCTGAAAACATTTGGAAGATAAAAATCGAATGAAACTGCTGGATTAAGACAAATATCTACAGTTTTCAATGCGAATCCCTACTTACTGCCAAGCCATCTTTTCACATTCATTATGGCTCTGTTCTGTTCGCCTCCGGTGTGGTCTTTCACAATCTTTCTGCTATCTTCTTGCACAGCTTCATAAAGAACCAACAGATGAAAATTTGATGGCTCAATAAGTTGTTCCATGATAAGCGGTATTATCTGTTTCCCCATGGATTTCAAATAGTGGAACTCGGGTAACTTTGAATACGAATATGTATTTGAGCTCAAAAGCATTTCACGATTATGGGTTATTGCGTAATTCCATTTGTAAAGCAAAAAGGAGAAGCATGTTTTTATGCTATCAGGGGCTTGTGCAGCCAGTTCCTTGACTTTGTGCTTTTCCTCCGTTGTCAATGTTGGCGTGTCAAATTTAGTAGATGTAGCCATCTCGTTCATTCTATGATCTAACAAGTTCGGACTCGTTATCAAAAACCATTGATTGCTTTCCCAATATTGATACTCTCCTTGTTTTTGTTCTTCGCCCTCAAAAGTTACCTTGGCTTCTCCATCAAGGAATGGAGTGGCATAAGAAAAAACAGGTGGTATTACGATAACGCCACAAGTGTCGGCAAACCCCACTTTGCCATTTTCCCCAATAATTCTAAACAAGCCATCACTAACGCAGTCTGGACCATTGTCTATCTTATATACCTCAAACAACTCCTTTCCATGGTTGTCTATACCGATGATTTTACCTTTTCTATTACCTACAAAACCGATGGACGTGATAGTGTCTGTAAACGCTATTGTGTATTTCTTGCTCTTCACTATTGTTTTCCCATCAGAGTTTTTGTAACAGATGTGTTTCTCATTATCGCATTTATAAATAGATTGTGCGTCTACTCTCTGAAAGTGTATCAGAAATAGAAGAATGAGGGTTGTAAAAAGAGCGATTGAGAGAATAGGTGATATTATCTTTTTCATTTTGTCTAAAATTATTAGTTAATCATATATTAAACCCAGATGGTTTAATGG
>NZ_JAHQUY010000082.1 GCF_019052365.1 Leyella stercorea | reverse complement strand
ACTGTATTTCAATTAATTCAAAGAGCGATTAGTCCACTTTAACGGGACAGTAGTGAGTTAAGGAGATTTAGTTACAACCGACTTCTCAAAAGTTGTATTATTTATTTTTTTATGCAGTTGGGAAGTTTGTACAATGTGTATAAACTGCATAGCCATTGTAAAAGGTCATATAGCCGAATCCAACACTATTACATCATTTTACTTGTAGCCACTGCAAAAATAACAAAATTTCTTCAAAACAAGCAAGGTTTGTTTTGATTTTCTGCCAAAACTGTCCGATTTTAACATTTGAATAGCAGCTATTGCTGTATATAAAAGTATAAAAAGTGTGACATCGCCATCTAAAGCCTTGTAACATCAATTGTGACAGATACGAAAAAAGGAGTAAGAATATTATTGCCTTACTCCTTAATACGCATTTTATATAATGTGAATATACATTTACAACGATTTGCAAAACAAATCTTTCATCTTATCCAAATCAGGCAAAGCCTTCTGTAATTTTTTAGGCATATCCTGTTTGGTTTTATATGTTGCCACTCCCATTGGGCTGTCGTAGTTCCTTACAACAATGTCAACAAAAGCCTTGTTCATTTCCTTGCATAACACAATACCAATAGTAGGATTTTCGTGTGGCTTTTTTACAGTAAGGTCTAATGCCTGTAGATATGTACATAGTTGTCCCAAATATGAAGGCTTGAACTTACCGTATTTTAGTTCCACGGCTACCATTGCAGCAAGTTCTCGACTAAAGAACAAAAGGTCTATGAACATTTCCTCTCCTTCAAGTACGACACGATACTGGTTACCCATAAATATGAAATCCTTTCCGAATTGAAGAATGAAATCGCGCATGTTTCTTACAATTTCTTGCTCAACTACACGTTCGTCAATGTCCTCAATCTCCAGTCCCAAATTTTCAGTATTGATGAAATCAAGCAAATATTCATCTTTAAACATTGATATTGTTTTCATTGATTGCCTGATGTCTGGTATCGCTTTCGGAAAATTGTTAGGCATATTGCCTTGATGGTGATATAGATCATCAGATAAGTATTTCCGTAATACGTACTTGTTCCAATGGTGCAAGTTCACTTGATGTATGTAGTAGATACGCTCATCTAAAGTGGTAGTTTTATGCAAAATTTCCATATGATGAGTGAAACTAATGCCCACAAAATCCTCTATACGTAAGTCGGCTGACTCTATAGGTCTGTTAATACAAAGGAGTGTCTTTTCTCCTATTTCAACACCTTCTTCTATCTTATTTTCAAGCTGTTGTAATTGGTTCGCCAATGGCGAACCAATTGAAAGGCATTGCCATTCCTCATAGAAGATACGCATTTTCTTCAAGTTGCCTGAAGAAAAGCCTCTTAATCCTGGCAATTCACGCTGCAATCTCTCACTAATAGTATCAAGAGCTTTTGCGCCCCAATGTGCTTGTCGTAAATTGATAGACACATAACGCCCTATACCATAATATAAAGACAACTGTATGGCATTACTTGACTGGCTCGCCTGTGCTTGAGCTCGCAAAATTGCCCCTTTTATGGTTTGGACAGCTTTATTTACTGTTATATTGTTTTCTTCCATTATACTCTGTTTTGATATTATTTACAAAGGTAGTGCTTTTAGCCTATAAGCCACTATTGCACAAACCATTTCTTTGAAAAGAACGTAAAATCAATAATATTATTGCGGTGATTGTACTTTTATTAATCGCTTCACTCGTTGTACGGTACTTACCCCTTTACCACTCAACTTTGCCACATCTCGAATGGAATACCCCTTGCGGAGCAAACTAATAACTTCCCTATATTCGGCTTTCATCTGTTCTTCCGTTTTTACAGAGCCTACCTTGCGTCCGAGTTTTCCACCTTTCTCTATATACCGCTTCCTTCCTGACTGCAATCGGAATGAGATATTGTCACGTTCCAATTGCGCACAGGTCGAAAGCGTGGCTATCATTATCGGGGCAAAGAGGGACGGATGTCCTTCATCGTCCAATAATGTAAGTTGTTCCTTTTGTATGTAGAGGTTGATGCCACAGTCAATGAGTTCCTTAACAGAGGCAAGCACCTCAAACGCATTGCGACCCAATCTTGACAGTTCACTGACAAGTAAAATGCTGATACGCTTTTCCTTACAGAACTCCATTGCTTCACACAACACTGGACGCTCATCTTTCTTCTTTGCGCCAGAGATGTGTTCCTCAAAGACCTTGCAGACTTCGATACCCTTATATTTTGCATACTCCGACAAGTCCTTGACCTGCCTTTCCGTGCTCTGTCTGTCACCAATACTGGAGACACGAGCGTATATTACTCCTGTTGTCATCATTATCAAAGATTAAATTGAACATGAAAAAGCCTGTGTCCAGATAAGTCTTGCAGATTTATTTGAACACAAGCGTTTTTTGAATACAGCCTGACGGCAATTTCCCAACAAAAGGGAAGAAGTAAGACTTCCCCATTGTTCGCACCCTGCTGTATGTCTCAATCAAACACGCCATTAAACAGATTGACCGCCTCTATCTTCTTTTCAAGAGCCACTTTTGCATAAACTTCGGTTGAAGTGATGCTTCCATGTCCCAAAACATCCTTCACTGCTGATATGTCTGCTCCTGCTGAGATAGCCAACGATGCTGTCGTATGCCGTGAGCAATGGTAGGTCAAATCCTTTTCTATGCCAGCCTTTTCTTTTAGTCTTCTTACGTATTTCGATACGTTGTCTGACTTCTTGACAAGGTGAAATACAAGACTTTCCGGATTGTCATCCGTCCGAGGTGGCAACAACGATTGCGCCATTTCATTGAGCGGAATAATGGCAGGACGCTTAGTCTTTCGCTGTATGATGCTGATTGTCGGCACGCCATCTATCATTTTAATATCACACCACCTTAGATGCTGCATATCGCCAAGGCGAAGGGCAGTCATGGATGATAAGCCAAATGCCAGTTGTACGGTTCGTTCATTCTCACATTCAGCTTCCACCGCCAGGAAACGTGTGAGTTCTTCGGGCGTAAGATACTCTCTGTGTTTGTCAGGAGCATGGAAGCGTTCCAACTTGTTTAGACTGTGTACAGGATTGAATTTTACAAGTCCTTCACGCATAGCCTTGTTAAATATCGCTTTGACTGTTTCCTCAAACAACAGTAATGAGTAATCAGCCAACCGTCCTCCGTTGGTCTTGATTTGGCGTTTGTTGCGATACTTGTTGCGCATATAGTCAAAAAGACCGCAAATTTCATCTTTACTGACATCTTTCAGCAGGATGTCTTTCTTATCTACTCTCCGTAAATAAGTGGCGATACGCTTGCGGACAACATTCTTATGACCTATCATCTTCTTGCAGTTGCCACAATCAACAGACCATTTGATATAGTCATCGCACCATTGTAGCCAAGTCAAGCCGTTGCCTTGTTCTTCGCTTTTGGCATTCTCTTTCTCCAATACAGGAGGGGTGAGGATGCGCTCTGCTCGTATCTCCATAGCCTTGTTGTATGTAAGCCGATTGTGCTTTGCAGCACCAACGGCATCATCGGGCAAGAGATAGAGATGCAAGTTTTCTCTCTTGCGGAAGCCTGTCTCGTAGTATTCCAGATATAAGGCTCTTTTGCCTTCCGTCAGCTTACGTTCCTTGATTTCTATCTTCATTGTATTGCTGGTATTTGATCAAACATTCCGTTCACGAGGTTTACGGTTTCCAACTTCTTCTTGTCAACAATCTTGGCGTAAATCTCCGTCATCTTGATGCTCTTGTGTCCGAGTATCTTGCTTACTACATAGATACTTGCACCAAGGGTCAGGAGCATCGTAGCCGCCGTATGTCGTGAGCAATGGTAGGTTATATGCTTGGTTATACCTGCTGCCTCCATCCATTCTTTCAGAACCACTTCTACAGTTGTAGATGTGATTGTCAAGTTGTGGAAGATGTTGTCTATGCCTTCTTCTCTTTTAGGCATCCACTTCTTTGTTTCTTCCGACAAGGGGATGGTTACTCTATCCTTGGTCTTGACTTGGATATGGTCAATGTATTCTGTCTTGCCGTCAGCAGCCTTGTGGATTTCACTCCAGTTCAAGGCTTTCATGTCGCTATATCGCAGACCAGTGAAACAGGAGAACAGAAAGGCTTTCTTCACCAGTTCATAACGGCATGGTGTGTTCATCACCTTCTTTATTTCCTCTATCGTCAGAAACTCACGCTCAGCCACTCGCTTCTGTGGCTTCTCCTTTGCCTCCAACAGCAAGAATGGATTTTGCTCAATCAGTCCGTCCCTTACTGCCTTTGCCAATGATGAGCCGAAATAGTTGACGAACATACGGCAAGTGGTGGTGCTGAGTTGTTTCTTTCCATCATTGTAGGTGCAAGTCTTCAAAAAAGTAATGAAGCCTTTGCAAAACTCCTTATCCACGTCTTTCAACAGAAACTCCGGCTTGCCTATATATAATAGGTATTGGTCAATGCGAGCATGAGTGTTGCGCTTGGTCTTCATGGAAGACTCAGACAACTCGGCATTGTACTTCACAAAGTCATCCATCCACTTGGTAAGTGTCATGCGTGACTTCTTCACCTTGTCCCAATCCACAAGACCCTCTCTCTGGATGTCAAGAATGCGCTGCGCCTTGATTTGCTCTGCCAACTTTCTTGTATTGGCGTTTTGCAACTTGGTAGCAGCGTTGATTTCTGGCACAAGATAGAGTTTCAACGTTTCTTTCTTTCGCAATCCCTTCTGGTAAATGTCAAGATAGAGGCTGATGTTGCCACCTGCTATCTTCTTTTCTCGGATGCGCACAGGCTCCTTCAAACGGATTTCTTTCTTCTTTCGTCCCATTTTATTTCCTTTCTTTTCTGATGTTAATATATTCTTTTATCACTGATTATCAAGCATTTAGCTTGCGATACAAAGATAATACAACGAGGGACAAAAACGAGACAAAAGTGGGTAAACAATCCGCTAATTTAGGAAAGAATAACGAACCAATCCAAAAACGGTTTTCATTCCTAATAGACTGTAAATCAGTGATATTACATCACCTTACTATCCTTTCATTTCCGATGGTTAGACCCGCTTGGGATAATTGGTGGATTCTGCAAATGAGTATGGCATTGGGAGCGTTGTTTTCCATCATAGTGGCAGGTGGATTAGCCTACAAGATGATGGTTAAGAATGAGCCTATCGATGTGTTCAAGATTATGAAGGTGCTTGGTATTGCACTTGTCATGTGCTTTTGGTACCCACCGAGTATGTCAGGAATTGGGGGAAACAGCAACGCAAGCATCCTTGATGCGTTGGCTTACATACCAAACTGTATTGGCAGCTATACACATGACCTGTATGAGGCAGAAGCCGAGCAGGTTAGTTCTAAGTACAATGAGTTGGCACCTTTGTTAAAGAAACGAGACGAGAAGGTTGACAGTATTGCACCAGAAGGAAAGATTACGGCAGAAATCATCAAATCCGCACAGGCGCAGGATGTTACCAATCAAGTACAAGGTGCCGAGAGTACGGTTAAGGCATCTACTTCTGCACAAAGACTTGCCGACAAAGCAACTTTTTCAGGAATCATTGTTGGATTGGATAAGATTGTCATGTTCCTGTCGCTTGTAATATACAAAATCGGATGGTGGAGCACGATATTCTGTCAACAGATATTGTTAGGTATGCTAACCATTTTTGGTCCGATTCAATGGGCGTTCTCTGTATTACCAAAATGGGAAAGCAGTTGGGCGAAATGGCTGACGAGGTATTTGACGGTACATTTCTATGGAGCGATGTTATACTTCGTAGGATTTTATGTTCTTCTTCTCTTTGATATAGTATTAAGTGTGCAAGTGGAAAACCTTACGGCTGTAACTACATCTGATAGTACGATAACGGCATACGTACAGAATGCCTTTATGACATGCGGTTACCTCCTGGTAGCATCTGTAGTTTCTTTAAGATGCTTGAATCTTGTACCAGACTTGGCAGCATGGATGATTCCTGAAGGCGATACTGCATTCTCTACAAGAAACTTTGGTGAGGGTGTAGCTTCAACAGTAAAACAGAGCGCAATGGGTCTCATGCGATAATAATGAACTGTAAAAACAAAAACAATGGCAGTATTAAAGAATGTAGAAAACAAGATAAAGCTCGTAATGATTGTGAGCTGTCTGTTTCTTGTAGGCTGTGTGGTCATCAGCCTTGGCAGCGTTATCATAGCAAAGACTATGGTGGACGATGCGCATAAGAAAATTTATGTGTTGGACGGGAACGTGCCTATTTTGGTTAAACAGACAGATATGTCTGAGACGTTTGAAGTGGAAGCAAAGAGTGACATTGAGATGTTCCATCATCTTTTCTTCACCCTTGCTCCTGATGACAAGTATATTCAATATACCATGCAGAAGGCTATGTATCTCATTGATGAAACTGGCTTGGCTCAGTACAATGCCTTAAAGGAAAAGGGATTCTATAACAACGTAATCGGTACGAGCACTATTTGCAGTATCTTCTGTGACAGTATAAAGCTTAACACCGATTCGCTCTCATTCACCTATTATGGCAGACAGCGCATTGAGCGTAGAACGAGTATCTTGATGCGTCAAATCATTACAGCAGGTAATCTTAGGCGTGTGCCGAGAACAGAGAATAATCCTCATGGTATTTTGATAACCAACTGGAGAACGTTGGTAAATAAAGACCTTGAAGAGCAGAAGAAATCAGATTATTAACCCCTTATAACTTCATAATATATGAGTTTAAAGAAAATCATAATCGGGGAACCGATGCCAGATAAGAACGACCCTAAGTATAAGGAGCGTTATGAGAGAGAGGTAGAGGCAGGACGTAAATTTGCCGAAAAGATAAAGTTGCCTTGGCTGTTTGGAAAAATTCAGCTTTGGGCGAATGACAATCGAAAAGCATTTCTCGTAATTGTCTTCGGTATAGTCATCGGCTGTTTTGCCTTGAACATATTTAATATGGTAAGAGCCTACAACCGTCACAATAGCCGTTCACATGGTGGAACAGCGGTAGAAAGAGTTGACTCTGCATTGCAGAACAATCGACATCACTTTAATAACAGATAAATATGAAAAAGATAAATTTCAAGCAACCGAAGTATATGCTTCCGCTTATCTTATACTTGCCAGTTCTCTTCGTTGGCTACATGCTCATTAAGACATTTCACACTGAGACGGCAGACACTACAGACCCTCGATTGAAGACTACAGACTATCTGTCAAGCGAGTTGCCTGAGGCTAACACCGATAGTGTCCTTGGTAGTAAGATGGACAATACGGAGGATATGTACGGCAAGATTTCAGACCTCTCTGGAGTGGAGAATGTTGAAAATGACAATGATTCTGTCAATAAGAAGCAGGATTATGAGTCTCGCTACAGTGAGAGAGAAGCAAACCAATTAGCACAGCAGCAAGCCGAGCAAGAAGAGAAGCGTAAGCTGCAAGCCATGCAAAACAGAGTTCGTCAGGAGCGTAGAAGTCGTTCTACATCAAGTAATGATTTTGTTGCACCAGTCAGCGACTCCGAGATAGCAAGAGTTCAAAGAATGCGCCGACAGCGCAATTGGGAAGAAATGGACAGAGACCTTTCCGGCAATAGTTCCAACAGCTATATGGCAGGAAGCGGTGGAAGTAGCACTGGAAGTTCGTCTTCAAGCATAAGTTATGATGAAGAAGGCAATCCTATATACAACAATCCTAATAGTGGTTCTTATAATGGGATGCCAGGACATGGCAATGGAGGTTCTACCAACAACCATGCAGAAGGAGAAGAATCTCCTGAAAAAGTTGTCAAGAAGACAAAGCAGACTTCAGATTACTTCAATACCATCGGCGGCAGCAATGAGCAATCTAAGTTGATTACCGCCATCATCGATGAGAATGTGAAAGCCGTTGACGGCAGCCGTGTGCGCCTTCGTCTTCTTGATGATGTAGAGATAGGCGATGTTACCGTTAGAAAGGGAACTTACCTATATGCCATTATGAGCGGTTTCGGAAAACAAAGAGTGAATGGAAAGGTTGAGAGTGTCTTCTACAATGAGGAAATCATAAAGGTAAGCCTTTCTATCTTTGATACGGACGGACTTGAAGGATTGTATGTACCTATCAGCCAGTTCAGAGAAACTGCGCAAGATGTAGTAAGTTCAGCAATGCAAGGAAGTAATATCATAGACAACTCTTCAACCACAGGCTCTGGAGGTATTAAGAACTGGGCTAATACAGCCGTTCAAAATGCCTCACAGAGAGTAATGAGTGCTTTAGGGTCAGCCGCCAAGAAGAATCGTGTACGTTTGAAGTATGGTACAAAGGTCTATCTTGTTGACGAGAGTCAGAAGCAAGGCAAGAGTGCAAGAAATAACAGATAACAAAAAAAGACAGTCAATATGAATACAATAAAGTCAAGAATGTGCGCACTTCTTATCATGTGCGTTTGTGTAGTATTGGGAGTAAATGCCCAGAAATCATACTATAACATGGAGCAGCTTACAGTGAACGAGAATGTATCTACCATCATCACAGCTTCCGAACCAATCAAGCTTGTTGACATTTCCACGGATAGCGTCGTTGGTGATAAGCCGCTTGACAATGTGATACGCCTTAAACCGAAAACAGGCAATCACAACGATGGTGACGTGCTTGGTATCGTGACTATCATCACAGAAAGATACCGTGTTCAGTACGCAATGATTTATACAAGTAAGTTGCAAGAGGCAGTAACCGACAAAGAGGTGGAACTTGTGGAACGCAATGCCTTCCATAACCCAGAGGTAAGTATGTCAACCGTGGACATGGTAAGTTATGCCATGAAAGTATGGCAGAGTCCAGCCAAGTATAGAAGTACTTTTACTTATCAAAATAAGATGAAGATGCGCCTTAACAACATCTATGTAGTAGGAGAGTACTTCTTCATCGACTTCTCTGTAGAGAACAATACGAACCTTCCGTTTGATATTGATGAGTTGAGAGTGAAACTTCAAGACAAGAAACAACAGAAGTCAACCAATGTTCAGACAATAGAGTTAAAACCTGCACTTGTGCTTGACAGAAGCATCCGTTTCAAAAAGGGCTATCGAAACATTATCGTATTGAAGAAGATGACCTTCCCTAATGATAAGGTTCTTACCATAGAGTTGTCAGAGAAGCAAATTTCAGGGCGCACTATTTCAATGAATCTTGATTATGAGGATGTCTTGGCGGCAGATGCCTTCGATACACTCTTGTTGAGAGAAGAGTAATAACCATATAAATAGATGTATAATGAAGATTACAGATAATATAAAACATATCCCTACACGGATGATGGCAATACTTGTTATAGCCTTCGTCTGTGTAGGCACACTCCATGCACAAAGTCATGGAAACCATATTATGGTAGGTGTTGGAGGTTCATATCCAAGAGGTGTTGAAGCCACTATTGCCTATGAGCATGAAACAGAATACCATAGTGCCTGGGAATATTTTGCCACAGGCTACCTCAAATACGAAGAAGACCCAGAGGCAGGGCATATTACCAACGAGTCTTTTTGGCACAGCTATAATACATGGACTGTAGGTGCAGCCTACAAGCCATGTGTAAGCAGAGGTAGAAACCATCACGGAAACTTCCGTATCGGTGTAAGCGTGGGAAGCGACTTGGATAAGATGATAAGCGCAGGACATTTAGGATATGAGCATACCTACAACCTGTATAATGGTTGGAGTGTGTTCTTCCAAGTGAAAGAGGATTTTGTCATTCGTGGCAAGGACACTTTCAGAACTGGAGCATCCGTAGGTGTAAAAATTCCATTGTAAAAATCATAGATTATGAAATCATATTTGAAAGTATTGTATCAACCATTGTTGGGTCTATTATTGGTGCTATTCTTGACAACGGCACTCAGTTCTTGCGAAGACCATGAGCCGATAGACCCGAATGTACATATAGGCTACGTCCTGTGCGATGACCATAGTTGCATGGACACAACAACATATTTCAACCAGTCAAAAAGAAAAGCCGTTGGCGTTGTGTTTGCAGAGCAGACAGAAGAACATCCGGCACTTGTTGTTATGTTCAAGGAGGTGAACGAGATATTTTGTGATTCCATTGGCTTGGTTAACGGAACGAGTGGCGATGTTTCCACATTTGACGGATATTCCAACACAGTAGCCATGTATAACAGTTATGTCGAGGAAACTGGCAAAGGTTCACCTTTGGCTATGAAGATGATGGATTTCCATGAAAACGGACAAAGCGACTTCATTCCAAGCGTAGCAGAGCAGCGGTTACTTGTAGCTGCTGCAAGGCAGATAAATCCCATCATCGAGAGATTCGGAGGCACACCGATTGCCTTGAACGGAGATTGTTGGTATTGGACTTCTACGGAAGTTACAGAGAACGCCGGGCTACAGGCATGGCTTTGTTCTGCTGTAAATGGTGGAATACTGCCAACACCTAAGACAGAGTTACACAAGGCAAGAGCCGTTGTGGAAATACATTATCCAGAGTAATAATTAAAAAAACAATAGATTATGGGTGGTTGGAAATCAGCTATTGAACTTGTGCCTAAAATAGGCAAAGTCATGGGTAAAGCTTTCGGCGAAGGTGGAACTAAAGCCGTTGAGCAAGTTGCCAAAATTTCTAAGGCAGAAATGAAACAGGCAAAGGATTTGAGAAAAGCAGAGGGCGCAATTAAAAGCATAGGCAGTCCTAAAATTAATGTTTCTGGTGTAGATATTTCTCGCTTTTCCTATAAGAACGGAAAGTTTTGGGATTTGAAACACGCTAACACCTCTTATTCAAGAAAAGAATTTGCTCAATTGCAGTCACATTATTCCAACCTTTTCAAGGGTGGAAACAAAAGTGGATATAAGGCATGGGAAAGAACCATACCAAAATCAAATTTTACTCCTAAGTTCAATACTCTCAACAATGAGTCAAAAATTATAGGACATGGTAGTAATACTGCCGAAACTATTGCAAAGCAAAGGTGGTATCAGAATGTAGAGAACTGGAAAAAGGCAGGAAAGCTCGGAGTAGATGGTATGAACAAAACAGGCAGAGCTATTCATGGAACAGCCGAATTTGGATTTAGAGCAGCCAGAGGAGCCATTAAAAACTCTAAAGACCTTGCTATATTGGCAGGTACTGGTTGGGCTGCTTACAACATTTATAATGGGAATGGTATTGTAAAACCAGTCTTGGGAGCTGTTGGTGGTACTGGTGCCCAACAAGGAGGTGCTGTTAATATTGCAGAGCAACTTATTGCAGGAGAAGGTGCGCCACAACTTCATGATTATTTATCGGGGATGGTAACTGGTGTGGTAGGTGAAGCAGGTGACGTTTACTATCGTCTTAAAGACGGCACAATAGCCGTTGCAGGCGAAGCTGGCAATCTTTATCAAGGAGGCAAGGATATGATAGCAGGTGCATTTAATGGCAATGGTATGGTAAACGATGGTAACGGCTATTATTCAGATCCGACAGCCCAACAATATCCAACAATGAGCCAAATGATGGGTCAAGGAAATGGAGTTGTAAATGGTGTAATGGGAGGAATGAATAATGCCTTGAACTCTGTTACTAATGGCAATGTAAGTAAACTGGACTTGTTAGGTCTTATAACCTCTGCATATATGATGTTTGGGCGTTTTGGATGGCTTGGTAAAGCTGCCAGTTTAATGTTAGGTGGCATGACTTTAAAAAATATCAATAATCATCAACAAGTACAAGTTTCACCACAGCAAAGTAACCAACAAGTAGTTGGTGCCAATGCAGTAAAAGCTGCTCCTTCTTATCAAAATACAGCAGCATTACAAGAAGATGATGATGAAAACGTTATCGTCCGCTCACGAGGCATCTAATATGAAAAAAATAGCTATAGGAATATTTGCATTTGGAACAATGTGTGCTTTCACTGTTTTTGCAGTTTGTTGTCGATTGTCATTAGATGCAATATATAGTTTATCATTATATATAGTT
>NZ_JAHQUY010000081.1 GCF_019052365.1 Leyella stercorea | reverse complement strand
TTTGTGGAAGACAAGGAGTCGTTGAATGTTTTTTCTGTAAATTTTGAAAAAAGTTGTTGTTTTGCTTAGTTTTTCACTTTGCTCAACTGTATATATAAGTATATGACACAAGAAAAGGACATAGAACTGATGTTTCGGCGGCATTATGAGAAGATGTACAATCTGGCCAGATACATTCTCTCGGATGACGACGAGAGCAAGGATGTGGTGAGCGAAGTGTTCACGCAGATTCTTGCTGATGATGTGGTTCTGTTGCCTGAGAGCGAGGAAGGTTATCTGATGCGGAGCGTGCGCAACCGCTGTCTCAATCTGATTGCTCACAAGAGCGTGAAGGAAAGAGTGGCGAAGCTACTGTTGGATGATGCCGACGTGATTCTTTCTGAAGACACCGACGAGCGTCTCGAACAACTGCTGCTTCTCATCGACGACCTTGAGCCTCCCATCCGTAAGCTAATCTTCCGCCTGCGCTATCTGCAAGACAAGTCGTATCAGGAGGTGGCAGACGAGGTGGGAGTAAGCAAAGTGACGGTGTTCAACCATCTCTCTAAGGCAATGGACTGGATTAAAAGACAAATTAAATGAGCAAAACAATGAGTACGATGAACAAAGACGAAAAGCGGTTGATGCTCTTCGATATGCAGGAGCATCCCGAGAAATATACCGACGAGCAGGTGGAACGCTTGCTTGCCGACGAAGAAGCGCAGGAGTTTCTACGCAACTTGGCTATGGCGAGAATGGCTGGCAAGAAGGCCACGCCAAAGAAGGTGGATGTGGACAAGGCCTGGAAGGAGTTTTCGGAAAAGCACAATAAGGCTAAGTCTATTTGCAACGGAACGAACACTCCTTACCGCAACCGAATGCAGATCGCAGCCTCTATCATTGGCATCATCTTCCTCTCGGGCGTAGCCTTGGCTGCCGTGCATAATGGCTGGTTAAAGTTCGCGGTTTCTGACAAAGTTGCGGACAATAAAGCCGTGACAGAACGGACAGACAAGTCTGGTCTGTCAGCCTACGACAGCCTTAAAGCAGTTACTGCAGAGCCAAAGGACTCGCTCGACATGAAGCCCGTTGTGTTCGACAATGCCGAGTTGGGAACGATACTTACGCAGATGGCAGACTTCTATCACGTTAAGGTGAGGTATGACAACGCCGACACACAGCATGTGCGTCTCTTCTTCAACTGGAACAAGACGAAGACATTGGAGCAGAACCTGGAGATTCTGAATGCTTTCGACCGCATACAGATAGAGTATGCCGAAGGAGAACTGGTAGTAAAATAAGAACGGAGGACGTATTATGAAAAACATATTTAAGCAAACGCCCGACAGCAGCAAGACCATCTGCCTGCTTCTTTTCTTTCTGCTGTCTTTCGTCCAGCAGTCTCACGCCCAGCGCATCACCAGACAATATAACAATGTGTCGTTCTCTGAGGCGTTGAAGGACCTGAATGCCCGTCAGCATAAATACACCATTAACTTTGTGTACGACGAGTTGGAGGACTTCAAGGTGACAAAAAGCATACGCAACATGAGTGTTCCAAATGCCATCATGCAACTCATTGGCTTCTACCCCATCAGAATGACGCAGGTAGAGGACAACATAATGGTAGAATGTACGCAGAAGTCAACGCTTCGATATAAGGGACGCATTGTTGACGAACGAGGCAATGCAGCCGAATACGCCACAATAGCCTTGCTGTCGCCCATCGATTCCACCATCGTAGGTCAGGGCGTGAGCAATGAGAACGGCTACTTTGTCATTCCTTCCAACTACAGAAAGGTGTTAGCCCGTATCACATACATTGGCTATAAGACCGTAAACCGTATATTCAACAATACGGAGATGGGCATCATCAGGCTGCAACCCAAGACCATGACGGTTAAAGGTGTTGTGGTGAAGAGCAAAAGAAACACAGTGAAAGTAGAATTGAACAAGATAACCGTGGATGTAGCACATTCCTATTTGCAGTATATGGGAAAAGTAACCGACGTGCTCGGCATGATTCCAGGATTAACCTCCGACTTGCAGTTGTTAGAAGGTGGAACTCCAACATTTGTTCTCAACGGAAGACCCGTAAGTATGGCTGAGCTTAAAGCCATATCTGCGTCGCAGGTAAACAAGATTGTGGTTGATTCAAATCCAACAGTAGAATATAGCGCCAGCAATAAGGGCGTTGTGTACATCACCACCAAAACAGCATTGGGCAATACACTGTCTACAGAGTTAAGCAACACGTCTATTTTTGCCAGAAACTATGTGGATATGGCAAATGTGTCCATAAACGAGAAATACAAGAAGGTGAGCAATATTCTTACGGCAGGTTTTTCGTATTTAAGTACAACACAGATAGACAAAACCACAGAGACTGTATTCTTGCCACAAAAAGATATAGAGAGCGCAAAGGAGAGACATACGATAGGAAACGCTCGTACGTTCGAATGGTTCTATTCGATGAACTGGGAAATCAGCCGACAACAGTCGTTCGGCTTTCAATATACGGGAAACATAGGCAACACGCATATAAAAGAACCTACTTGGCAGACGATGAATGGAACCGAAATGACGTTCAATCAGAAGAAGCGAGGAGCAGACTATCTGCATAGTGCCAGCGTGAACTATAGAAACGAAATCGACTCTACACGCACACTCTCTATTATAGCCGATTACGCACAGAACCACTCCGATGAGACAGGATTGGCTGCCACTGTTCCTGCTGTCACTACAGCAAGTGAGGGAAAATATCACATCGGAGGTACACGCCTATCATACAACAGTCGTCGCAAGTGGGCTAACGTGTCAATGGGGCTTTTCTTCTCGACTATGAACAATAAAGGCAATTATGCCTACAATGCGGATGTAGAGACATACGATACTCACGAGAGTCTGTATGGTGCATATTTGTCACTTTCGAGACAATTCAGCAGCTTTTATTTGCAAGGTGGATTGCGCATGGAAGCCGACCATAGAAAGTTGGAGACCGGCGTGTCTGGAGCGTTCACCGACTCTACAGAATGGAAACTGTTCCCCAACTTGGTAGCAAAGAAGCAACTGACAGCCAAATCTTCTGTGGGCTTATCCGTAGGACAGACCATCGGACGCCCTTCGTTTTCCAACTTGAATCCCGGACTCTACTATTATGATGCCATCTCATATAAGGTAGGAAACCCGCAGCTGAAGCCAAATGTAACAACCAACATAAAGCTCAGCTATAACTATGGCAACTTGTTGGCATCAGTAGCCTACAACAGAAGTAAAGACAGAATAGTAGATCTGCCGTTCTGGACAGAAACGTCGGTTGACAATAAGAACATCAAGTTTATGCCTGTGAACTTTAACAAGTCAGAGAACATTGTGGCTACCGCTTTATATAACTTTTCGATAGGTCCGGTCCAGGTAGATCTGACAGGTTCATTCGTCCAGCCCTTTGTCAAGGCAAACTATTTAGGAGAAGAACACTCATGGAACAAAGCTTCTTGGGATATTAATGCAAATGCGCAGTGGCCATTGAACAACCATTCAATTTTAGTATTCGATGCTTATTTCGACAGTGGCGGCACAAGTACGTTGTTCGACCATAAGAGTTGGTGGACGATGGATCTGGTATATATACTTCGCATAATGAAGGGCAAGCTGAACTTGACGGTTGCTGCTAATGACATATTCCATACCGACAGGGCGAACAACTGGACAATGAAATATAACAACATACGGACAACAATGGATACCAACGGTGACACTCAACGCCTGGTAGTGAAATTGAGCTACAATTTTGGTACCTTGAAACTGGACAGCACTAAGAAATCAGCTTCAAAGGATTTCTTGAACAGATTGTGATAAGCGGCTTCCTGTTCAAAGAAACCCGCTATAAAATATCGCAGTCCGAAAAAATGTGTATCTTTGCATAAGATAGGCTGCACCTCTGCAATTGAAGCAAGCTTCATTGCTCTCGGTTTGCACTATCTTTGCATAATCAATTAAAACTATTAAGACAATGGAAAACTACGAATGGGCAAAAGAAATGAATTGTGCCGTAACGGTGTGTGATGCGGAAGGCATCATCATCTACATGAACGACAAGTCGCGCGAAACCTACAAGAAGGAGGGCGACCTCATCGGAAAGAACCTTTACGAGTGCCACTCCGAGAGGTCGAAAGAGATAATACGCCGACTGCTTACCACCGGCGGCAGCAACGCCTACACCATCGAGAAGCAGGGCGTGCACAAAGTGATATACCAGACGGCATGGAAGAAGGACGGCAAGGTAGCAGGCATCGTGGAGATATCGATGATTACGCCTGCCGACATGCCGCACTACGTAAGAGGCTAAGCCCCCTGTCACACTATCAAACCAGCGTACACCACATGGTGACGAAGAACGGCACGGTGAAGTCGGTGACGAAGCCGTGGTAGATGCTGAGTGAAACGTAGCGCTGACCAACGGTCTGCGTGATGATGGGCAGCGTGGTGTCCATTGTCGTTGCGCCGCCAGACGAGATCGGAGCCAGCGGACCGAACCACTTGGCGAGCAGCGGAGTGAGCAAAAGCGTAATCATCTCGCGTATGATGTTAGCCAGCAGAGCGATGGTGCCGAGTTCGGCGCCGCGATACTCGGTGATGAAGATGCTCGAAAGCGAGTAGTAGGCGAAGCCGCTGTCTACAGCCAGACAGTCGGTGAGCTGACGGTGATGGAGCAAGGAGCACACATCATTGTTCAAGAGCAGATAGGCTGCCGCAGCACCCATCCACGAACCGAGTATTGTGGCTACGGGCAGCAAAGCCAAGCGCGGATTCAGACTCTTTATCTCGCTCTTCATGTCAGGATTGAGACCTATGCTTATGCCTACGCAGAGCAGCAATGCGCAGAGCGCCACGAAGCTTGTGCCGCTGCTCAGCATCCACTCGGGAATACTGCCGCTGCGTCCTGCCAGCACGCCGAGCACGAAGAACGCCACTACTATCAGACTACCTTTCATCGCTTCTCTCCTCCTTTCATGCTTTTCCACAACGCCCACGCCAGCACGCAGCTGCCAAGCGTTGCGCTCACCGACAACACCATCGCCTCTACGCCCAACGTGGGCAGTGCGGCGATAAGCTCTCTGTTGCTGCCCACCTCAAGACCGAGCATGAAGAGCAGCAGCCATATCAGCCACGTCGTGAAGCGTCCGTTCAACGCACTTATCGCACCGACCTTTGAAGCCAGACGGGTGCGCAGAGTATAACCCAAGGCTATACCGAGAAAAATAAACAATATTACTATAAACATTACTTTTGATGTATTAAGAGTTTGTGCGAAGTTACGACATTTCGGGCAGACTGCAAAAGAAAAGACTGAAAGTGGTTTGCTTTTTACAAATAAAGGTTCGCTTTTTATAAACGCTTTATCTGATATAAGCCGTAACTTTGCAAAAGTAAAAAAGTAAAAGAGTAAAGAGTTTTAAAAAAAAGAAAACAATAAACGTCTTAAAAAATACTACTTTTATGACAAACGAAAAGAAATTCAGAGTAGAAGCCGACCTCTTGG
Source organism: Leyella stercorea (assembly GCF_019052365.1). Taxonomy (GTDB): domain Bacteria; phylum Bacteroidota; class Bacteroidia; order Bacteroidales; family Bacteroidaceae; genus Prevotella. The sequence continues at coordinate 6,456 of NZ_JAHQUY010000081.1, read as the reverse complement.
GAGAGCTTCAGGTTCCTGCTGACGCACTCTACGGCGTGCAGACTCAGCGCGGTATCAACAACTATCATATCTCGCGTAAGACGATGAGCGACTACCCCGACTTCATCATCGCCAACGCATACGTAAAACTGGCTGCTGCGCAGACCAACCACTCGCTCGGCGTAATCAACGACGAGATCTCGGGTGCGATATCTGAGGCTTGCCGCGAGATTATCGACGGCAAGTGGCACGAGAACTTCCCTATCGACATGATTCAGGGCGGCGCAGGCACATCAGTAAATATGAACGTCAACGAGGTTATCGCCAACCGCGCACTCGAAATCATGGGTCACGAGAAGGGCGAATACCAGTATTGCTCGCCTAACGACCACGTCAACTGCGGTCAGAGCACCAACGACGCCTACCCGACATCTATCCGTCTGGCACTCATTCGCATGAACATCCACCTCGTAGGCGCACTCACCGGCCTCATCAGCGCTTTCCGCTATAAGGCAGAGGAGTATAACGACACTATCAAGATGGGTCGTACACAGTTGCAGGACGCTGTGCCTATGACAATCGGTCAGGAGTTCAACGCATACGCCAACAACCTTGAGGAGGAGATTCTCAACCTCGAGCGCAACGTGAAGCTGCTGCACGAGATCAACATGGGCGGCACAGCCATCGGTACCGGTCTGAACGCCGTTCCGGGCTTCGCAAAGCTCTGCGCTGCCAACCTCAGCAAGCTCACCGGCGAGAACTTCATATCGGCAAGCGACCTCGTAGAGGCTACACCCGACACCGGCGCATACGTAAGCTACTCTTCTGCTTTGAAGCGTCTGGCTATCAAGCTCTCTAAGATTTGCAACGACTTGCGTCTTATGGCTTCTGGTCCGCGCTGCGGCTTGAACGAGATCAACCTCCCGCCGAAGGCTCCTGGTTCTTCTATCATGCCGGGCAAGGTGAACCCTGTTATTCCTGAGGTTACAAACCAGGTATGCTTCAAGGTTATCGGCAACGACACCACAGTTTGCTTCGCAGCCGAGGCAGGTCAGCTCGAGCTGAACGTGATGGAGCCAATCATCACAGCGAGCCTCTTCGAGAGCCTCACATGGCTGAAGAACGTGATAGAGACACTCACAGAGGAGTGCGTGCTCGGTATCACCGTAAACAAGGAGCGTTGCTACGAAATGGTGAAGAACAGCATCGGCATCGTTACTGCTCTCAACCCAATCATCGGCTACAAGGCAAGCTCGAAGGTGGCTAAGGAGGCTCATGCTACGGGTCGCTCCGTGTACGACATCGTAATTGAACAGGGCTTGATGAGCAAGGAAGAACTCGACAAGGCGCTCGACCCGAAGGAGATGCTCCACTCGCACAAGTTCTCTTTGAAATAAAGCAAGGACAACTATATTATATGTAGAGCTAAACCTGTAAGCGAAACCATTTTTCAAATAACTGGTTTCGACTTACAGGTTTTTTTTATAATTTTGCACTACACAAATCAGAAGAAGACATATTCGATGAAAGTATATAATTTGGAAGAGTTTGCCACAAAATATAATCTGAAGGATATATATGGTGCATACGCCGCCCACTTCTACGTGAACGGAGAAGAGGGCGACTGTTTTTCCGACTTTGACACTTACGAAGACGACAGTTTCTACAGCATGTTTGCAGAGCGCACGCTGTTCACCAAACTGCTTCTTGTGCAGCGAGGCAGCTGTCTTCTGCAACTGCATGAAGACGACGCTGAGCAGAGCGTGCAGCTCACGGCGCACGACATGCTGATAACCACACTGAATGAGGTGGCGAGCGTAAGCAACTTCTCTGCCGACTTCGAGGCAGAGGGCATACTCGTAGACGAAAGCTTTGCGAAGCAGGCGCAGCGCTATCAGCTCAACGACACAAAATACAAGAGCATTTCTGATATATTCCACTTCGTGTGCGACATCGTGCGCCACCAGCACATCAACAAGATTGAGATGATTCGCAGTATGTTCAATGTGCTGAGACTCATCATCGACGAACTGCCCTACGAGCAGTGCTCCGTATCGCGCGACCTCGGACACAAAAAGGAGGTGTACGAGGTTTTCCTTCACCATCTCTACCGCAACTATCGCAAGGAGCGCCAGATTCGCTTCTACGCCGACAAGCTGAACGTGTCGCCGGCTTATCTCTCGCGACTGGTGAAGGAGATAAGCGGCTCGACTATCAACGAGCATGCCACATCGCTCGTCTACAAGGAGATTTGCAACCTGCTCACGCAGACCGATATGACGATGGGCGAGATTGCCGACCATCTCAACTTCAGCGACCAGAGCGCCATGACCAACTTCTTCAAGCAGCGCTCCGGCATGACACCGCTCGCCTACCGCAATAGATAAAAGTAAAAGAGCCCCTCCCAACCCTCCCCGTCGGGGAGGGCTTAGTAAGACTTAAAGAGGCATAGTAAGGCTTAAAGAGGCATAGTAAGGCTTAAAGAGACATAGTAAGGCTTAAAGAGGCATAGAAAAAAAAGGAAACAAACAGGATAACAAATGAAAACACAAGACCCCAACAGCAACCCTTCTGCTACATCGCAGAAGGCTGCATCGGTGAGCGATATGACCGTAGGATCGCCACTGCGCCAAATCACCAAGTTCGCATTGCCCTTGATATTGGGCTACATCCTTCAGCAGATGTACCTTGTCATCGACGCCGTCATCGTAGGCAGATGGATAGGCGTGGGCGCACTGGCGGCTGTAGGCGCTTCTACATCTATTACCTTTCTCATAATGGGCTTCTGCAACGGAGCCTGTGCAGGCTTCGCCATACCAGTGGCGCAGGCGTTCGGTGCGAAGGACTACCATAAGATGCGCGTCTACGTAGCCAATGCCGTGCGTATTTCCGTGGTGATGGCTTTGGTGATAATGGTGCTATCGCTTATGTTCTGCCACCGCATCCTGCAGATGGTGAATACTCCGGCTGACATTTTCCACGACGCCTACACATTCCTCATGCTGCAGTTCGCCGCCATTCCATTCACGTTCGGCTTCAACCTCCTGTCGGGTCAGATACGCGCCCTCGGCAATTCGCGCCAGCCGTTCTACTTCCTCATCACTTCCGCCGTTGTGAACATCCTGCTCGACGTGGTGCTCATACTCTTCTGCGGCATGGGCGTGGCAGGAGCCGGCATAGCCACATGGCTCTCGCAGGGCGTCTCGGTATGTCTCTGCATCTGGTATATACGCAAGCGCATGCAACTGCTCATTCCGCAGGGCGACGAGCGCCGCTACGACAACCGCCGCACGAGTATTCTGCTGAACAACGGCGTGCCGATGGGTCTGCAGTTCTCCATCACCGGCATTGGCATCATCATGCTGCAGAGCTCCAACAACGCTCTCGGCACTACATGCGTGGCTGCCTTCACCGCCTCGCTCCGCATAAAGTATCTCTTCACCTGCGTCTTCGAGAACATCGGCGTGGCTATGGCTACCTACTGCGGACAGAACCTCGGAGCACAGCGCATTGACCGCGTAACACGAGGCGTGAAGGACGCCATCTGTCTCATGCTCGTCTACTTCGTCTTTACGTTTGTCGTGATATATCCTTTCGCCGACTATATGATGCGACTCTTCGTAGACAGCGGCGAGGCTGCCGTGGTGAGCAACGCTGCGCAGTATATGCGCATCAACAACTACTTCTACCCCACGCTCGGACTGCTCACCATCATGCGCTATTCTATCCAGGGACTCGGCTTCAGCAACCTCTCTATGCTCAGCGGCGTGATGGAGATGATTGCACGCTGCGGCGTAAGCCTTTGGCTCGTGCCGGCTATCACCTGGACCGGTGTCTGCTTCGGCGACCCAGTAGCCTGGATTATGGCTGATCTGTTCCTCGTTCCGGCGTTCCTTTGGGTGCAGCACCGACTGAAGAATACATCGAAATAACAAGGAGAAAGGTATATAGACCGCATATTCCTGTGGATTTATCACCGCCGAAAGCTTTTTTCTGACATTTTATTTCGTCTTTCAATATTTATCGTTACTTTTGCAAACGTAAACATTTTTTACGTTTACAAAAGTAACGAACCATCAATATACATAAGTAGATTGACCCCAAAAACAGAGAGAGTATGAAAAATGCCTTATTCCCCAAAACACACCACCCACTTGCTTCACTCACAAAAGCTGCCGTCACACTTCTGACTGCCGCACTTACACAGTCTGTTAATGCACAGGAACTGTTCGGTCGACTTGCCGACGAGGGCGTTGACATCGTCGGATCGGTTACATACGGAAAGAAGAACTCCTACGACGCCATGACGCAGGGCTACTACCGCTTCAGTTACGACAACCGCTTTCAGGCGCAGCTCACAGAGCCACTCAGAGAGGCTATCGTGTCTGGAGGTTGCACCTACCACAACGGCAAGATATACGCTTCCGAATACGACGACTCGTCGCGACTCGGCTTCCAAAAGCCCCATTGGGTTGTGCTCGACGCAAAGACCTTCGAGGTGCTCTACGACCGACAGATGAACGACAACTACGAGCTGACCACTCTAAGCATGACATACGACCCGACCACCGATGCAATCTATGCCATCAACCGCACATACATGGAGACCTTCCTCATCACCATCGACCCTGCAACGGGCACACCGACACGCTTGGGCGCCGACCTTGACAACAACTACAGATACGAGGCTATTGGCTGCGACAAGAAGGGCGACGTCTATTGCATCTACATGGAGTCGAAGAACGACCATGTAGGCATTGAGCAGGACCTGTGGTATCTCGGGAAAGTGAACAAGAGCGACGGAAGCCTAACAAAGGTGGGCGACATCTCGATGGGCAATCTGCTCAGCGGCGACAGTTTCATAAACGACACACGCAAGCAGTCGTTGTTCTGCAACTTCAAAACGGGCAAACTCTACTGGATATATCCAAGTTCGAGCCTCAACCTCAATATCGAATACACCTGCATTGCCGAAATCGACCCAACAACGGCGCAGGGCACACTGGCTGCCTACCTCAACAACACGGTGCTTACCACTGGCGCCTTCTTCCAGGAGCCGTGCGACAAGGCGCCTACCTCGATATCTGCCTTCGAATACGTAGAGACATCGAAGGACGACAGAACCGGCAAGCTGCAGTTCGTGATGCCTACCGAAGCATACGACGGATCGGCATTGACGGGCGAACTGAGTGCGGTAGTGACAGAGGAGGACGGCGACACAATAGCCTGTCTGAAAGGAGAAGCAGGAGCACTTGTGGCTACCGAACTCGTTAAGCTCGACAACGGCGACAACAAGGTGGGCATAACGGTGAGCAACGCCGTCGGCGACGGACCTACCGTATACCGCACTTTCTTCGTCGGAAAAGACAGTCCGGCGCAGTGCCAGAACATACGCCTCACAAGCGACGGACTGAAGACCATTCTTACTTGGGACGCACCCACCACCGGCGAGAACGGACAGCCTATTGACGTCTCGCAGCTCACCTACGACGTGGTGCGCTACCCGTATGAGGTGACAGTGGCTAAGGGCATAACCGAATGTCGTTTCGAAGAGACGCATCCTGCCGAAATGACCCGATACGTCTATCTCGTGACGCCGCACTTAGGACGCTACGACGGTCAGGGAGCCTTCTCCAACAACCTCATCGTGGGCACACCGCTCGACGTGCCATACGGCGGCGCCTTCACCAATCCTGCCGACATGATAAACTACTACACCATCCTCGACGCCAACAACGACGGCTACTCGTGGAAGTATTCTACATCGCAGGCAAGTGCAGTCTACGGATTCAACCCCAACGAGGCTGCCGACGACTGGCTCATCTCGCCACCCGTCAACTACAAGGCAGGACACACCTACGTACTCCGATTCAGCGCCCACTCTGCAATGGAGGAATACCCAGAGGCTATGGACGTGACATTCGGCAACGGACGTTCGCCAGAGGAGCAGTCAAAACAGCTGCTGTCGCTCGAAAGCATTCCGCTGCCGCCAAGCGCTACAGAGGACAACGTGTACGAGGTAGAGTTCACGGTGCCGCAGGACGGCGTTTACTACTACGGTTTCCACTGCGTAACACCTGCCTACCATGCCAACCTCTTCCTGCACGACATCAGCGTACAGGACAAGGCGGAGATGACAGCGGTAAGCACCATTGACACCGACAACGTTTCAGTAAAAGGTATATACAACAGCTTAGGTATGAAAACAAACCGAATGCAGCGCGGTCTGAACATCGTGAGATGGAATGACGGTACGACGCACAAGGTAATATCAAACAAATAAACCCAAATCCCAATGACCGATTTGGGATAAAAAAAGAGTAATATGGCGTTTTTTTACGCTATGTTACTTTTTTTTTACGCAATGGAAATGCCCTATTGAGAAATAAACAATAAATTTGCACAAAACTAAATGCTTACTAATTTTTATTGCTGTCCGCTAAAACTTTTCATACAAAATAAATTAGGGCTGACACT
>NZ_JAHQUY010000080.1 GCF_019052365.1 Leyella stercorea | reverse complement strand
CAGACTGTAAATCTGCTGGCTATGCCTTCGGTGGTTCGAATCCATCACCACCCACAGAATAACAAAAGGTGTATCAACAATGTTGATACACCTTTTTGCTTTTAGGGGGTGCACTTGTCTCCGCTCGGCTTTGCCGCTTGCCAGAGCAAGAAGTGCACCAAAGAGTTTACCTTTTCACATCCCTTAAATATGAAAAAGCGGGATTGCGACCGATGCGCAATCCCGCTTTTTATTTTTTATATGTTTGATATCAAAAGTTTACCTTGCAGCGAATACGAACTCGCCGGTGATGTCGTTGAAGAACACGTTGTACTTGCCAGCCGGAACATTGATGTTATCGCCGCCATTTGTGCCAGTGCCGTAGTACTTCTCTGCTATGTTCACGCCAGCACCCCAGTTGTCGTCCCAAGCGCCGTTAGCGCGGAACTTCACTTTGGTATCCGCAGCGAAATCTACCTCCGCAGTCCAGTTGTGCGGTGCGGTAGCAGTCATATTCTCGTCGCCTCCCCATTCGTTGAAGTCACCGATGAGACCGATCTTCTCGAACTCTTTAGGAGTCTGGTTCTCGAGCTTTGTCCATGTGTACGACATAGTCTCGAAGTCGACCTTCAGTGTGTAGAAGGTGCCTGGCTCCGGACATACTATTGCTCCAGCATTGCTTGTCACAAGCTTGCCCGAAGCAGCTTTGTCGCCGTCGGTAGCTGCGCCGATACAGTTGTTCCAATCGCCGAAGTTGTTCTCGTCCCAAATCTTCAGATTGCCATCACCAGTCCACTGTGTGGTGTAGGTCTGTACTGTCTGGCTCTGTGGGTAGAACATGCAAGTCTTAACCTCTGGTTTCCAGCCCTGCAACGCACCTACGAGATAATATATAGGTGTGTACTCCGATGCCTTCGGAGTGAGCTTCAGTTCGATTGTTCCAGCCTTGATGAGTGCAGCCTGTCCGTCCTTCATGGCGTTCAGCAGCACCTCAGCGCTCATTGTGCGCTCCACAGGGCGTTTGCCGTAAGCTGCTACCACTGCGTCGAGCAGTTCGGCTGTGCAGGCACGTCCGTTTCCGCTCACGTTTACCGTAGTCTTTGCAGCGTTCTGTGCTGTCATTTCGAGTCGTCCTTTTTCGAGAGTCACGCCCTCGGGAAGAGTTGCGTCGTTGAGTGTGAACACCGTCACGCTGTCTGATGTAACCTGATCGAAGTCGATAGGCTGTGCCACTGTAGCAGTGAAGTTAGGCAGTGTGATAATCTCCTCCTGCGGGTTCTGCTGTGGCTGGCTCCAGTCGTCGTAGCTGTCGTCGCACGAAGCGAGTGCGAGTCCCATGAAGCCGAATGCTAAAAGCTTTGAAATATTTTTCATTTCCTTTGTCTTTTTAATGTTGAAAAGTTGCTTTGTACAAGTCTCGCAGGCAGAAGAACCTGCGAAACTTGTGAAACTTCATTTTCTTACTTGAGGCTACCCTTACCTGTTGCGAAGTTGAGGTAGAGCTTCTGGCCAACCTTACCTGCCACGCGGTCCTGGTCGCCGCCCTTGCCACGGTAAGCGATCTCGCCGTTGAGCACCATGAACTCAGAGTGCCACCAGTCGTTGCCCGGAATCTTAACGTAAGCACGTACACCAGCATCATCAGGTGTGTTTCCAGTGAATGCCGGTGAAACGAAGTCGGCGTCCATTGTTGTCGGAACCGTAAACTTGCAGTCCTCCGCCAGTTCGGTGTATTCGGTTTGGCCCATTGCTTCGCCGATGAGGTAAACGTTCGGTTCGTTGAACTCTACTGTGTACTTGATATCGCGTCCGCTTACAGAAGCAGTAACCACCATGAGGTACCACTGCGGAGTTGTAGAGCAGATGTTGCCGTCGTCGTTAGTAGAGATCTTGGCAGCGAGGTCGCCGGCTACGGTGATGTCGTTGTAGCCCTTCTGGTTGCCGTCCCAATCCTTAGCTGTGTTGATCTTAACGCCACCCTCGTCAATCCAAACCATGCGCCAGTACATCTCCGGATGGTCGTAAACCGGTACGAACTCGAAACTGTTGCCCCAGTCCCATCCGCAGAAGCCGCCTACAACGTAGAGGTGCTCAGGCATTGTAACAGGAGCCAGCGAGTAGTTGAGGTGAACGTTCTCAAGGCAGATGACGTTAGAAAGAATCTCGGTGTCAGCCACCGGCTCGCCGGTATCGGTTGTCATGTAGGCACGCATACGTACATATACCTTTACATCCATCGGGAAGTCGGCTTCGCTCTTGCCTGCGTTCAGCTCCATTGTGGTGAGTGTGCTTGCGAGCTGAGCTGCGTCTACGCTGCATACTGTATTAGGGAACGACTGGTCGAGTTCTACGAAGTCGGTCATATCTTCCTTCAGCGATACTTGCACCTTATACATGGTAGATGCAGGGAAACCGTAGTTAGGCTGCGAGCATGTGAACACTATTGCTGAAGAGTTGGTGAGGTCGATATTCGTAGCAGCCAGTGCCGGAGTGTTCAAACGAAACTCCGTCGGTGTTTTAACGATAGGATTGCTGTCGTTGTCGTCCTCGCACGATGTGAACATCACGAGACCCATCATGATCAGCAATGCCGATTTCAATATCTTTTTCATATTGCTTATGCTTGTTTGTTAGGTTGATTGTAACGGTGGAGGAGAGATTGTCGCTCTCCTCCGGACGTTGTTATTAGTTGGTGTAACCAGGGTTCTGTTTGAGGTTTGTGTTGCTCTGGAGCTGTGTCAGAGGAATCGGGTAGATGTTCTTGAATGCCTCGAAGTTCTTGCCAGCCGACTCGCCGCCTTTCCAGTCCCAGTTGTAGCCAGTGTTGCCACCGAAGAGGTTGAAGCGTACGAGTGTTGTGCGGCGCATACCCTCGAAGTAGAACTCGCGAGCCCACTCGTCGCAGATCTCGTTGAGCGAATAGCTGCTTGACTCGGCGCGAGTGCTTGCGTTGGCACGTTCGCGCAGCTTGTTAAGGATGCGTGTGCCTTCCTGCGATGTCTTGCCACCGTTGAGGCGAGCGTCAGCCTCTGCATAGTTGAGGTAAGCCTCTGCAGCACGCATGAACGGCCAGTCCATATCAGCGAAAGTCGGGTCGGCGTGTGTAGAGTTGTCGCTGTTGTAGTTGAGGAACTTGCAGACGCCGTAGCCCTCAGCCGACTTTGTGATGTTCTCAATCTCGTATGAGCGGCCCTCGCCCCAGAAGATAGCGCGGTCGTCGCCTGCCTGAGCAGTCATCTCGTAAGAAGGAACCTCAGGAGCAGATGTGCTCGGGAAGAACTTCTTGAGCAACGTAACGCGTGGGTGCAGACCGATCCACTGCTGACCTACCAAACCGTTAGAACCGGTCGGGTCGTTTGGGTTGGCGTGCATAGACGGATCGAAGCAAGCAGCTATGAGGAAAAGCGAGTTGCCGTAGCTTGCAGTCTTGCCAGAGATGTTCACGATAGGGAAGAGAATCTCCTTTGCGGCAGCAGATCTGTCGTTGTCGCCCATGAACACAAGCTGGTATGCGCTCCATCGACCTACAGATGTAGTGTTGATGTCGTACGGAGAGTCCATCACCTTCTTGGCGTAGTCCTTAGCCTTCTGCCATTCTGCCTTGCCGCTGTAAACCTCAGCGTTGAGGTAGAGGCGTGAGAGAAGCATCCAGCAAGCAGCTTTGTCTACACGACCGTAGTCGGCGTCGCTGCCGGTCTTCACTCTCGGTTCGGCGAGGTCGGGCTCGATGGCGGTCAGCTCTTCTACGAGCCACTTGTAGAGTTCTGCGCGCTCCATTCTGTGCGGTTTCTCGAGTGATGTAGAGAAGCCTACATTTCCGTAAGCGTCCATGAGCAGGTAGTACTGCATAGCGCGGAGGAAGCGGCACTCTGCTGTCTTCTGCTTGTCCTCGCCGCCTGCAACTTCGAGATACTGGTTGCAGAACGTGATGCCCAGAGTGAGGCGTGTGTAGTAGAGCTTCACCCAAGCGTGTGACGGGTCGAACTTAGCCGCGTTGAGCTCCTGCAGACCGTCGCCCCATGAGCATGTAGCCTCGTCGGTAGGCAGCTCGTTCATGTTGAACATAGCACGTACAAGACCGGTCATACCTGGGTCGTTGAATCCCTTTACGTCCGGATCGTCGTCGCTATTCGATCCGCTACCATTGCCGTTGATGCCGAAGTTGGCGTAACACTTGTTGAGCAGTCCGTCGTTGTTGACGTTGAGGTCAATCTTCGGGCTGATAGGCTCCTTGTCAAGGTCGTTGAGGCACGATGTCGAAGCGAGGCTGATGAGCAGCGCAGCGGCAGGTGCGAGAGCCGATTTTATATATCTTTTCATTGTCGTGAATCGTTTAAGTTATGTTTTTTGTTTAGAAGTTGAGGTTCAGACCGAACTGGAATGTGATAGGACGCGGATAAACGTTCTTGTCGATGCCGCTGTATACCTCAGGGTCGATGCCGCTGTACTTGGTGATGGTGAACACGTTGCTGCAAGAAGCGTACACACGACCAGAGATGCCCTTCCATGAGCCGCTCTTGAAGAGACGGTCGAACGAGTAGCCGAGTGTGATGTTGTCCATCTTCAGGAACGAAGCGTTCTGTACGAAGTAGTCGGAGAGCTTAGATGTGTTAGAGTCTGACAACCAGCCGAGGCTGCTTACAGAACGGTTAGCTAAGTAAGAGTCCTGGCACCATACAGCACTGGTAGTCTTCAGACGCTGTCCCTGCTCGAAGTTGTTGTACAAGTAGTTGCCGAGGCTTGCACGGAGTGAGAATCCGAGGTCGAAGTTCTTCCACTCAACGCGTGTAGAGAAGCCCATTGTGACAGGAGCCATAGAGCTCTTGTAGAGATAGCGGTCAGCTTCAGAGATGACGCCGTCGCCGTTGCGGTCTACTACTACGCCCTCAAGCGGTTTGCCGTTCTTGTCGTAAACCTGCTGGTAAACGTAGAACGAGTTGGCAGCGTAGCCAGTCTGGTAAGCGAGCACCTTGTTAGAAGAGTCGATGTTGTCGCCAGTCATTACAGGGTCGCCGTTGTCGCTCACGCCGTTGAGGTCGGTGATGCGGTTGCGGTTGTACGTGAGGTTGTAGTTCATCGTCCAGTACCAGTCCTTGGTGTTCACTGCTACGTAGTTCAACGAAAGCTCAACACCGGTGTTCTTCAACGAACCGATGTTCTGCAAGCCGCGGTCGGCAGAGCCGGCGAGTGCAGTTACAGGTGCGTCGTTGATAAGGTCTTCGGTCTTGCGTACGTACCAGTCGATGCTACCGGTGAGTCGCTTGCAGATACCGAAGTCGAGACCGAGGTTATACGTTGTTGTGGTCTCCCACTTCAGTTTGTCGTTGTAGTAGAGCGGAGTATAGATAGAACCGTCGCCGATAATCGGGTACTGGCCGAAGTTCTGTCCCTTCTTGTACTGCTTGAACCAGATGTAGTTGGAGATGCCTTCCTGCTGACCAGTCACACCGTAGCCGGCGCGGAACTTCAGTTCAGAGAGCCAGTTGATATCCTTGATGTTGTTCTCGTCCTTCATGTTCCATGCGAAAGCGAATGACGGGAAGAGTCCCCAGTGGTCCTTGAAGCGTGATGAGCCGTCGTCGCGCACCGTAGCGGTGAAGAAGTAGCGGTTCATGAGTGTGTAGTTGGCGCGTCCGAAGAACGAAACGAGATAGTTCTCGTACTTGTCTAAGTCCTTAGTGTCCTTGAACACCTCACCTGCATGTTCCGGGTGTGTCTGCGGGTAGTACTGCATCCACGAGTTGTTGTAGCGGAAGAAGAAGTGCTGGTACTCGTAACCGCCCATGATGTCGAAGTGGTGGTTCTTGCTGAAGTCCTTGTAATACTGAGCGTAGAGGCTGAGCAGCTCGTTGCGCTTGAAGTTCTCGTTGTCTGTGATGCCACCATAATATAATGTAGAGGCATAAGATGTAGGCTGCGACTCGTCCTCTGTGCCCTTAGCCACCTCAAGACCGAGAGTAGCGTGCAGACGCAGGTCTTCGAAACCGTGCACCTTATAGTCGATGTCAGCCGAACCGATGAACGATCTTACCTTCTCCTGCTTGTTGCCGAGTTCGAGCAGAGCGAGCGGGTTGGCAGGAGCGTCCTTGAAGCGTGTGAATGCCCATGACGGGTCGCCAAAGCCGCCTGCGGCGGTAAGCCAGTTGAAGTAGCCGCCGAAGTTCTGCAGTGTCTGCTGTGCGTTAGAACCGAGCATAGCGAGGTCGCGCTGCGATGTGTATCCGTACGGGCTCTGTGTCGGGTCGAACGAAACGGCATTGCCGATGGCAGCATTGTCAGCCTTCTTAGCCTTAGAGAACATGCCCTTGGCGTTGAGGTTGAGGTTGAGGTGGTTGTTCAGCAACGACGGGTTGAGGTTCACTGAAGCCGTGTAGCGGTTGTAGTCAGAGTTCTTCAAGATACCCTGCTGACCTGTGTAGCCGAGAGATACGCGGTAGGGCAGATAGTCCTTTACAGAGCCAGATACCGTTACGTTGTGGTCGTGGCTCACTGCCTTGCGGTAGATGAGTTCCTGCCAGTCGGTGTTGGCTGTACCGAGAGCCTTAACGGCATTGTCGTTCTCGTTGAAGAGGCTCTTGACGTAAGCACGATACTCGTCGCCGTTCATCACATCCTGAGTCTTCTTCTTCATAGAGAGCGATACAGAACCCGAGTAGCTTACCTCCGGCTTCTGACCCTTGTGACCCTTCTTTGTGGTGATGATGATGACACCGTTAGAACCGCGCGAACCGTAGATGGCTGTAGCCGAAGCGTCCTTCAAGACGTTGAACGACTCGATATCCTGCGGGTTGATAGTAGAAAGCAAGTTGGAGCCTGTGTTGCCCACCTTGTTGTTGTCCATAGGCACGCCGTCGATAACGATCAGTGGGTCGTTGCTGGCGTTCAGTGAAGAGCCGCCACGGATACGAATCTGTGTGCCGACGCCTGGCTCACCAGAGTTTGACGTAACGTTCACACCTGCCACCTTACCGGCGAGCATGTCCTGAGCGTTCACCACAAGACCCTTGTTCTTTGAGTCGGGCTTAAGAGCTGTAACCGAACCGGTAAGGTCCGACTTCTTCACAGCGCCGTAACCGATTACGACAACCTCGTTAAGTGTAGAGGAAGTGTTCTTGAGATGGATTGTTAGGTTCTGGCCGGCCTGCATCTTTACAGGTTCATAGCCGATGTAAGTAACTTCAATGGTCGACTTCTTGTCGGCATTGAGAGTAAAATTACCGTCGATGTCTGTAACAGTACCTAATGTACCGCCTACAACCTTGACGGAAGCACCGATAACCGGCTCGCCGGTTTCGTCTACTACGTTGCCTTTCACAACAACCTGCTGTGCAAAGGCGCTTGCCGATAGGAACAAGCCTGCTGAGAGCGTAGCTGTTCTGAGGGCATTAGGGAATTTAACCTGCTTCTTCATGTAGTTTTGATTTTATAATAAATTGTTTTTAGTTACAAACGTTATTAGGATCTTTCCATGTGCAAATTTATGATTTATATCAATTCGTTGCACTTTTTTTAATACAAATCTAATGTATAGTGTGTGTAAACGTTTACGCAAGCAAGATGGCGTGTCAAAAGTATTAAATAAAGAAATTTGAATCATAATAAAAGTCATCGTGCAGTGTACGCGATCCGATCGGACGGCGTACGCAATCCGATTGGACGGCGTACGGAATCCGATCGGGCGGCGTTCGCTGCACGATGACAGATCGCTATCAATTAAGGACTGATGTGTATGTGATTAACAATGGTTTGAGGGTGTTGCGGTGGCAAGGATACCACTGCGTTATTTTTTGATGCGGGCCACGCACAGGGCGCCCAGCACGAGCGACGCCGCAGCCACGAGCATCATGTTGCTCTGCACCGAGCCTACCATCGAGAGCAGCGTACCGCCGCACGCCGCAGCGATGATCTGCGGTATGCAGATAGTGCCGTTGAAGAGTCCGAGGTAAGCGCCCTTGTGTCCGTAGCCCTCAAGAGCGTTCGTTACGAAGGCGAACGGCATGGCGAGCATCGCAGCCCATGCGCAACCGATGAGCATGAACGGCACAGCGAGCAGGTTCTGGTCGTGCACGAACGGCACGAGAGCGAAGCCCACGGCGCCGATGACAAGGCTCAGCGCGTAAGCCGCCTTCTCGTTCTTGAAGCGCGGCAGAGCCATTGCCCACAGTACAGAGCCGATAGCCTGCCAGCAGAACATCACGCCAACCCAGTTGCCTGCCTCTTGATAGCCCTTCGATGCGGTGTCGGTGGTGTTCCATACGGTGTCGGCGATGGTGCCGTTGGTGTATGTCCACATGAACATGAATGCTGTCCAGCAGAAGAACTGCACGGCGCCCACCTTCCAGAACATCGACGGAGCGTTGCGCAGCAGTTCAATCCAGTTGGCTTTGCCTTCGTCCTCCTCGGGCTTCGCCTCGTTGTACTCGGCGTACTCCTGCGGGTTCCACTCCTTCACCTTCAGTGTGGTGTAGATGACGCAGAGGATGAGTATAGCGGCGCCGATGTAGAACGAGTAGATTACGGAGTCGGGTATGACGCCCTTCTCTGCCTCGTTGGCTATGCCGATGGCTGTGAAGAAATAGGGGAAGAGGTAGCCCACGATAGATCCGGCGTTGCAGAGGAACGACTGTATGGAGTAGGCGAGCGACTTCTGCTTCTCGTTAACCATGTCGCCCACGAGCATCTTGAACGGTTGCATCGCCATGTTGATGCTCGTGTCGAGGAACATCAGCGAGATGAGGCCGAACACCATTGCCGCGCCGACCGCCATGCCGAACGAACCGGAGTTTGGCAGCAGGCACATCACGGCTACAGCTACCGATGCGCCGATAAAGAGATAGGGAATGCGGCGTCCGAAGCGACACCATGTGCGGTCGCTGAGTGTGCCGATGATGGGCTGCACGAGGATGCCCATGAGCGGCGGCAGTATCCAGAAGTAGCTGAGGCTATGCGGGTCGGCACCAAGTGTGGCGAAGATGCGCGAGATGTTAGCGCTCTGCAGGGCGTACGCAATCTGTACGCCGAAGAATCCGAAACTGAGGTTCCACAGTTTCCAGAAACTTAGGTTTGGTTTTGGTTTCATTGTTATTTGGTTTTTTGGTTTTTCTTCTTAGGGTGCGCTTAGGCCGAACTAAGCCTTCTTAGGCCTCTTTAGGAGCTAAGCCTTCTTAGCTCTTCGTGCTCTCTCTCACGACGAGCCTTGTTCTTACGACGCGCTTCTCTATATGGTCGCGCGGCGTGATGCCCTCCACCTTGTCCATGAGTATGGTGGCTGCCTCTTCGCCAACCTTCGTTCCGCGCTGCTCTACGGTAGTGAGCTGCGGGTCGCAGGCGATGGCGCGCTCGCCGTTGGTGAATCCGCATACCGAGACGTCGTCGGGCACGCGGAATCCGTTGTGCTTAGCCGTGTACATTACGCCGATAGCCGTGTCATCGTTCACGCAGAAGAACGCATCGGGGCGGTCTTCGCGGCGCAGCACGTCGGGCGTGATGCGCTCGGCGTCTTCGCGGTTGTCGCAGACGAACACCAGCGACTCGTCGGGCTGTATGCCAGCCTTCAGCAGGGCGTCGTGATAGCCGTTGTAGCGGTTCTGTCCGAGCGCCGTCTTGCCCTTCATGCCGTAGAAGGCGATGCGGCGGCAGCCCGTCTCGATGAGATGCGTCACGGCGATGAACGCACCCTGATAGTCGTCAACTACCACACGGCTTGCGTCTACACCCGTGCAGATGCGGTCGTAGAACACGAGCGGTATGCCGCGGTCGATGAGCGACTGGAAGTGGGCGTAGTCCTGCGTCTCCTTAGCCTGCGACACGATGACGCCGCACACCTGATGAGCCTCGAACATCTGGCAGAGCTGCACCTCGCGGTCGTACTGCTCACGTGATGTTGTGGCGATGATGCGGTAGCCGCGCTTAGACGCAGCGTCCTCAATGCCGTTGAGAATGGTGGAGAAATAATAATGGGTGAACTCGGGCACGATGACGCCAATCACCTTCACCGGCTGCTTGTGAGAGTTGCGCAGCGACTTGGCGATGTCGTTCGGATAGAAGTTGTGCTCATGAGCATACTCGCAGATAAGCTTGCGCTTCTCCTCACTGACGCGTTCGCTGCCGTTGAGCGCACGCGACACAGTGGCTATGGACACACCGAAATGCTCGGCTATATCCTTCATCGTGGTTGGTTGCAGTTCAGACATTCGTTTGATTGGTTTTTAATTACGATACAAAGTTATCACATTATTTTAAAATAGGGCGCATGAGCGGCTCGCAGAATTTTTTTTATGTTGTGAAAACGTTTGCATAAGGGTACTTGTAGGGGGTGCACTTGTCTCAAGTGCACCAACCAAAATTCAAGTGCACCAACCAAAAAACAGCAAGAACGACATTATCTTGCTTCTCTTCAGAGCAGACAATGTGGTTCTTGCTGTTTTATGCGGTCTGTGATATTCTTTTATATGCGGAGTTCTACTTCCAGAACAGCTTATCCATAAGTTCGTAGCGCTTCTCCATGTTCGGGTCTTCCTTTACGAACGTGTTCACGTCGATCTGCAGCACAGGAGCTACGCTCTTGCCGTTGGTTGTAGGCCAGTCGACGAGTCCGAGTCCGTTCGGGTTGCCGGTCTTCACGAAGTTGACGTAGTAGTTGCTGAAGATGTCCGAAACGACGTAGTCTTCAGGCTGCCAGTCGAATACGCGGTTGGTGGGCAGTGTGCCCATAGCATACTCGATGTCGGCAGAGTGAACGGCGCCGGTAGCACGCGGAGCGGCAGGCGTGTCGTCGGTCTTGTCCTGAACGCCGCCCGCAAGACCAGCCACCTTGTCCTTCAGCAGCATGTCGGGACGCGGATGGCAGTAGCGGTAGCGGTAAACGGGCTGTCCGCTGGTGAGCTTGTGCATGTTGCCCCACTTCCATGTAGAGTAGTCGAGGAAGCAGTCGCCGCCGAGTTCGTTGCCCGGCTGTCCGGTTACGTCGGCGTCGGTGTTGAGTCCGTAGAGCTTGAAAAGCTCGTCGGTAGCGTCGCCAAAGATGTTGCGTGCCGCAGCCTTCAGGTTCTCAACGGTTGCCGGTTTGTTGCCGAGGATATACATGGCGTTCGCCTCCAGATTGTTGCCGCCGATGAGCAGCGGCACCTTGGTCTGCTCGCCATTGGCGAACACATCGTAAGGCTGCTTTGTCCAGAAATAGCCGTCTACGTTGTATACAGTGACGCCACTTCTGCCAGCCTTCTTCATAAGTTCCTCAGCCGGCATGGCGCGCAACTCCTTTAAGTTCTTGCAGCCTATCTTCTTTGCCATCTCCACGCCTCGTGCCTCAGCCTCTTTCAGCGTGTTCACCTTCTTCATTCCAATCACCGAACCGCTCGAACCCATAGCCTGGGCGAACAGTCCCTGGCACAAAGGCGAAGCCATGAGAGCGCTGACGGACATAGAACCAGCCGACTCGCCTACGATAGTAATGCGCTCGGGGTCGCCGCCGAAAGCGGCAATGTTGTCCTTAACCCATTTGATGGCAGCCACCTGGTCGAGCAGACCGTAGTTGCCCGAGCCTTTGTATGCGGTCTCCTTGGAGAGCTGCGGGTGGGTGAAGAAGCCGAAGATGCCCTCGCGATAGTTGGCTGTAACGGAGATGATGCCCTTGCGAGCCATAGCGTCGCCGGCATAGCGCGGTTCGCTGCCGCTGCCAGCTATCAGTCCGCCGCCGTTGAAGTAGATAAGAACAGGCAGATGCTCGTTCATGTCCTTTGCCGGTGTCCAGATATTGAGATACAGACAGTCTTCGCTCATCTTCTTCGTGCCGAAGTTCATGTCGCCGAATATATTCTCCTGCATAGGGTTGGGTCCGAACTCCTTTGCCTGTCGCACGCCCTGCCACTTTTCTACGGGCTGCGGAGCCTTCCAGCGGAGGTCGCCCACGGGCGGAGCAGCAAACGGAACGCCCTTGAATGTCTTTACGCCCGACTCGTTGACGCCTTCGAGTGTGCCTTCCGCAACATTTACTCTTGCGGGTTGCTGTGCGAACAATGCTCCTGCGAGCAGTGTAAGCACGAATGTAAGAAATGATTTTCTCATATTTTTTAGATTTTGATGTTATTTGGTTACAATCTGCAAATTTATCCTTTTTTAGTTAGAATCTGCTAAAAACTGATTAATATTACCTGTTGGCGGAATTAATTTAGTGCATACTTAATTCTGCCAATGGGCTTGTCGT
>NZ_JAHQUY010000008.1 GCF_019052365.1 Leyella stercorea | reverse complement strand
AAAATATATTTGGCAACTTCTTAGAAGAAATATAATTTTGCGGTATAAAATAAGTTTAATATAAAAATCAAATTTATGGAACAGAATAAAAATAACGGCACTACTAGTGCTGCAAAATGGAAAGAAGTCCTAATTGGCGGTGTTTCAGGAATAGCATTGGGAACTGCTGGAACTTTATTTGCAAGTTCGGTACCTTTAGAGGCTTCCGCAGAAACTCCAGAAACACCTGAGTCAGAGGATGCTAATGTTGGAAATGGAGGCGAAAACGTAACTGCTCAAATGGCTACTTGCGTTACTGATTCGATGTCTTTTTCTGCTGCCTTTGGTGCAGCACGAGCAGAAGTCGGTCCTGGAGGTGTATTTGAATGGCATGGTAATTTGTATGGAACATACACTGCTGATGAATGGAACAGCATGGATTCTGATGCAAGAAATGAATATGCGGAATCTATCCATTGGGATGGGCCTTCTCATGAATACGTTGCTGCAAGTACGTCTCACTCGGCACACACTTATACTGCTAACCATTCGGTAGCAGACTCCGTCTGTCAACAACAGACTCCACCAG
Organism: Leyella stercorea; assembly: GCF_019052365.1. Classification (GTDB taxonomy): domain Bacteria; phylum Bacteroidota; class Bacteroidia; order Bacteroidales; family Bacteroidaceae; genus Prevotella. The sequence goes on along the minus strand of NZ_JAHQUY010000008.1, from coordinate 60,581 downwards.
AAAAGGATGATGAAGAAACTCCAGATGTGGAGATAATTGGTGTGGAGCATACAAATATTGATGGTGAACATGATTCCATTATTGGCTCTGCAAGCGTTAATGGTCAAGCTGTTTACTTCATAGATGTAGATGGGCAGGACAATGAGTTTGAGCTAATGGTGACTGATGCAAATGGAAATCAACAAATTGACGAGGGTGAAGTGGTTGATATTTCAGATCAGCATATGTCGGTCTCACATTTTGAGGAAATGGCTCAAGCCAACCATACTAGCGATACAGACAATGATGATACGCCGGTTCAGTATTATGCAAACAATGAAGATTTACCAGATTATGTAAATGATGCCGACCCAGGAACACTTGCTTAATGTTAATATATCGATGATGTGTCATGGACTTATGGCACACCATCTTCTCATGAGTAACTATAAAATGTCAAAGTTATTATTTCTTTTTTTTATATTATTTTTAAATATAAATAATGCATTTGCAACAGATAAGATCCATCTTGTATCTGTAGGTATTGCAGATTATCCAGGAACTTCTAATGATTTAACTTTACCTGCAAAAGATGCAGCATCGGTAAAATGGTTATATGAAAAAAATTCGAATGCGGTAACAACTATACTTATAAATAGTGCTGCAACGAAAGAATCTATACTATCAGCTATACGTTCAACATTTCAATGTTCATCTACTGATGATATAGTCGTATTTTTCTTTAGCGGGCATGGATATAAAGGAGGTTTTGTCGCATATGATGGTTATTTAAGTTATGAAGAAGTTAGACAAGCAATGAGTATAACTCATTGTAAAAACAAGATGATTTTTGCTGATGCTTGTTTTTCTGGAAAAATGAGACAAGGAACTACTGAAGTCAAGCAAGAACATGAGAAGTCAAATGTTATGTTGTTCTTATCTTCTCGTGATAATGAAACTTCAATTGAAAGAAAAGATATGAAAAACGGCTTTTTTACTACCTGTTTAGTAAGTGCATTGCGAGGCAAAGCAGATTCTAATCGTGACAGGACAATATCTGCAAAAGAACTCTTTAAGTTTGTAAGTGATAATGTACGAGCATTATCAAAAAATAAACAACATCCTGTTATGTGGGGACACTTTTCTGATGATATGCCCGTGATTGTTTGGTAAAAAATAACTTATACGCGATTCGATTCATGATGAGAAAAATCTTAATTTTTATTTGTTTTTTACTTTCCTCTAATATTTCCGACGCACAAAATCTTATAATTTTAGCGCAACAAGAGACGAAAATGTATAATCAAACATGGTTTTACAGTGGTAGTGGAAATTCTTTGCAAGAAACAAAGATCAAAGAGTACTGGAACGAAGATTTCTATATAAATTCAATTGCGTATACTTCAAAAGGTTGGTTTGTCACAATGGCTAAAGGGTTGAAGTGGACAAATCAATCATACAGTTACAAATCATCATGGCCTGACGAATGGATACATGAAAAGAAGAAAGCAGGTTATATGATAACATCATTATCCTCAAGTAACTCTAATTGGATGGTTGTAATGTCACAAAATACTGATTATAATGCTCAAGAAATATGTTCTGCTCCATGGGCAACACAAAGAGAATGGATTAAAAAATGGTGGAATAACGACTACTATATAACTAGTGTGACATGTAGAAATGGAATGTGGACAGTTGTCATGAGTAAAACATCCTTATATACAGATCAAACCTATATGTTTTCATCTACAGTGGATGGAATCAAAGAAAAAATCAAAATAAAATGGGACGAAGGTTACCGTATTATAGCTTTTGAATATGGAGGTGGTGAATACTTATGCGTCATGTGCAAACTGGCTAATGCAAAAACTCCTATGCAAAAATATCAAATTAATTCTTCTGATATAAATAATTTTATTAAAGAAATATGGAATGATTCATATGATGTTATATATGTTGGAGGATAAATATAACCAACTAATATAAATTATCTTAAATAATGACACAACTATATATGAAATATCGCAAAAGATTCAAATGGTTAGTACTTGTATATTGCTTTATTATGTCTATTAACTGTTTGGGACAAAACAAATTGAATCGTAACCAGATACTTGATGTAGCAAGGACTCATCTGCAGAATCACAATAATGCTCCAGCCGTTGATTCCGTAAAATGTGATTCATCTACTACAAAACTTACTTTGGAAATTATAGACAATTCGATATCTCAATCTTATATGATTATTTTTACAAAAAAAACGATAGAGATAAAAGTATATAATATAGATACCATTCTATATAGCAATACTGCGTTAAATTAATATTTAATCGTCTGTAAATCAATAACTTATATTAAGAAGTGCTTATGAAAACTTAACTGTAAAAAGTTGGTCAAGTCGCTGATTTTCAGTAACTTTGTAGATCACGACAAATACAATATTACATGAATACAGGACTTGACCAATATATGGATATCTTTAAAGATGCAGTTGAAGATTCAGCTGCAAAGATAACAAAAAGTTTCGAGAAAATACTCATCGAGGTGATAATTTTGTTCATGGTAATACCAAGAAAGATAAATTTCACCCAAATGGGGAGGTATGGCTTGCATGTTGAGCAAACCTATCGCAACGCATTCGGCTTGAAAAAGTCGAAGTGCATTGATTGGCTCAAACTTAATGTCTCACTTGCCAAGCGCTTCTTGGGTAAACAGGGAAGATGGGCTATTGCCATTGATCCCAGCTACATCAGTAAAGCTGGCAAGAAAACACCACATATCGGTCGTTTTTGGTCAGGATGTGCTCAGTCTGTTAAACATGGTCTCGAAATCATGGGTATTGGCCTCATTGATATTGATGCCAAAGACTGCATGATGTTAAAAGCACACCAGTCGCTAAGTAATAAAGAACTGAGTCTCAGAAACAAGACTATGGTAGATTTCTATATCAGTGTCATTAAGCGTTACCGCAAGGAACTTCTTAAACTCTCAACCCTCATAGTTGCAGATGCTTACTTCTCTACAAGTACATTTGTTAATGGGATAAAGAAAGAAGGGTTCTCTTTGATAAGCCGCTTTCGTGACAATGCTTGTCTCTTTTATGTCTATGCTGGTCCACGTACTGGAAAACGTGGTCGCCCCAAGACCAAGGATGGCAAGATTGATATGAAGAATCTTGACCTCACTCGAATGGAGAAGATGGAGATGAAAGATATAGAAGGAACAGCTTATACTTTGATAGCCTATTCCAAGGCACTCAAGTGTAAAGTTAGACTTGTCATCTGGCAGATGCCGAATGGCAAGAAGAAACTATTCTTCTCTACAGACACCTCACTTTCGGGTGAAGAGATACTTCTTTATTATAGAACCAGGTTCCAGATCGAATTTTGCTTTCGTGACGCCAAAGGCTATACTGGTCTTATGGACTGCCAGGCTCGCGATAAGTGGAAACTCGATTTTGCTTTCAATGCTTCGTTCACATCACTAAATGTTGCCAAGGTAACTATGAAGGAGATGGGAATGGAATATTCTATGTCTTCATTCAAGTCACTGATGACCAACATTTATCTGGTGAAACGAATTTTTAAAGCAAGCGGGTACACCCCGAACCGAACTTTAATTAGCAAGATTTTCAAAGATCTCTCGTGCTTACAGCGTATAGCTGCTTAGCACATTATTGAATTATTAACGAACTATTGATATAGAAGTACTTTCGAATATCATGAATCTTCATTTGAAAAGCTAAAGGAAGCTGTCAATAATTACAGGCTAAAAAAAGTAGAACCTTATAATTATGATTTAACAGATGAAAACACTATACTTCGTTTGTATTGCGGTGATAAATTATCAACGTCTGTAGAGTGTTATAATAAAAGAACTAATATTATAGGAGACTTCAAAAAATTAATTTCTGAAATAAAGAAAATGATACCAGAATGGTCGTCTATAGTAGATTTGTGCAAGAAATCTGAGGCACTTAACGATTCACTTTCATCATTGCCTAATACAATTTGTACTACAATATCTTTAAGTGATAAGTTCCTTTCATTTAAAAGTAAAGGTGGTGAATATAAAAAAGTAAAAATAACTTGTAATAGAGATTGGGAATTGCTTGCATTTCCTAAATGGGTAATCGTTTCAAGAAATAATTATGATGAGATTGTCGTAGAGTCTACAAAAAATAATACCTCCCAAAAAAGAATTGGCGAGATAGAGGTTGGATGTTTAGGAGAAGTAAAGAAAATAACTATCTTGCAGAAATAGCCTTATTATTTTAGGCAAACAAAAAAATGAGCTAATAATATACGAAAAAAAATTAAGGACATACCATGCTGTTACCGAAATTCGATATATTAAATAAAATAAAAAAAGAAAGAACCATAACACTTGCAAATGCGATAATTATCGCATTTGCTGCTTTTGTTGTATTTACAGTTTTACAAACATTGGGAATAGTAAATTTATTTCTATTGGGATATACTGTTTGTTCGTGGATTGGCATTTTTATTTTTTCCGTTATGATAACCTGGTGTTTTAATGCTCAGCCTAATATAGTAAGATTTTGCATAACAATATTAATTTTAGGCTTGTTTTTATTTTTATACACCACATTAGCAAGAACAAAACCTAATGTAATTTCCTATATGAATGCATTTGGGCTTGCGATTTTTGTTTCTTTCATCATATGTTTCATCTATATATTTCCTTTTTCATCGAAAAACTCGAATGAAAAAACACAGAATAAAGAATTAGACAAACCTCAAAGTTTAATAATCGCCATCTATCAAGGACGATACAATACAAGAAATGATTTATTCAGATTCTATACAAACTACACAAGTAAAAAAGACACATTTATAGATTTATTGAATGTTATTTGCGAAGTGTGCATAGAATCAATAAACAATCAAGATTTGTCTCAGATAATAAAAGAGCGTTGCCAAAAGGTTTACTCTGTTGTCAAGCCCATATTGGAAGAAGAAAAGGAAGTTGAGTATCTTATGAATGTTACAGGAAAGGAACGAGATTCCCTCATGTATTTACATAATTCTTCCAAAAAATTAGACGTATCAAAGCAAGAGGCTGTTATTCGCCATCTCTCGATTATTGCAGATTCTATAATAATCACAAAAAATAAGTTAACTGAAGAGAACAACCGCAACACACAATCATTAACCCTATCAATGATAGGAATTATTTTAACCATACTATTTTCTTTGTTGTCTTTACTTTCTGCAGAAAATTTTTCTGCACTACATATTTATATGGATTACATAAAATAAATACCATCTATCACATATATATACGTGGTTTATTGTACAACAATGATAAAAAAATTTTTTCGTTCTTAAAAGTTATATACTCTCAATAATTTTCAAAAGGATGGTAGGATTGATACTCTTACCATCCTTTTTGCATGTAAGGTGTAAATGACTACCAGTACTACGACCGGTATCGCCAGTGACACCAACTATGATACCAGGATAAACATATTCTCCTTTACGAACTATGATAGAGGATAAATGGCAATAGCTGACACGATAATTGCCATGTCTCAATGTAACATAGTTGCCAGAACGATTGTCATACCCAACCTTTTCGACAATACCATCCATCATGGCATAGGCAGGTTCGTTCTTCGCACGAAGATCCAAACCGTTGTGCCATGATAGTTTACCTGTAAAAGGGTCACGACGATAGCCATAAGGGCTGGTGATTTTGATTGATATCAGTGGATAAGTGATGCTTGGATAGACGCTTATCCACTGTTTTTGTTTGCTATCCACAGAGTCTGTTTCCTGTTGAAGTAGATTTGCTTGTATAGAATCTACAGGTTGATTGGCAGGAAGTAGAAACTTCTCCTCCACTTTCCTGACTTTGTAACGGCATACGTTATTGCTGACGGTGTTGAACTGCGCCTTTGCACTCGATACCGCCAGACAACCTATTACCCATAATACCACTATTTTCTTTCTCATGGTGCAAAGTTAGGGAAAGAAATCAAGAGTGATTGTCGATGCTATAAAAGTATAACATAAAATAAGATTAAAGTATGATTGAGAGTATGAAATGATGATATAATCATAATAAAACGGAAAAGATTGGGCTGAAGAACGTAGGCTTTCTTGTATTCATTACTCTTGGGCTATCTTTGCATAAGACAAACTGCACTCGGCAATAAGAAAGTAAACTTTCATTGCGCTCGTTTGCATTGTCTTTGCATGGCTATATGCAAAGTATCATTCAAAATATAATCAGAATATGAAAAGAAACTCATTTGAAGAAAGTGAAGTGCCATATCAGACACTCGCTAAGTTTGGACTCACCCATGAGATGATTGAAGACCTTCCGATACATGCCTTGGATGACATCAGCAATGGTCGACCATCGCCAGTACTGCCTGTTAGCATGGAGGTAAACGAGGGTTACAGTATCAAGAGCAGAACCCGATTCGCCTTGATAAGAATGGCGGATGGAAACGTGGATGTGATGTTCTATCCTGTTTTGAAGTACGCCCCATTGGATAACTTCACCAAGGGGCAGCAGGAACTGTTGAAGCAGGGTAAGGCTGTGGTGGCAGATGTGGATATGCCAGATGGCGCACATGTCAAGGCATTCGTGCAGATTGACGGAGAGACCAACCAAGTGATGGCTGTGCCGACACCAGTGATAGGCAGAAACCTACAGGTGTTGTCAGACGAACTCTGTCTTGGAGGAACGGAGCTAAAGAGCATCCAGAATGGCGAGACTCTGACATTTGCCGTAGAAGACGAACCTTTGACCGTAGGCATCGACCTGAAGAGCGATACTGGCATCCGCTTCGCCAACGGCGATGGTGAGCAGTGGCGTAAGGAAGGCAAGCGAGAGTGGGACAAATACACCTTCGGCATCTATGGCTGTTGGGTAATGGATGTTGACGGTAATCTCGACTATGTTCCAGAGGAGGAATATACCGAAGAACTGTGGAATGAGCAAAAGAAAGCTGCCGGAAGACATGCTTCTGCTGTCGCAAGGAAGTAACGTGAAACATCAAATTTAGGGAAGAAATGAGAAAAGGACCATATTATACAGAAAACATCCTCGTGGAGAAGATGCAGAGCGGTGAATACGGTTGGCTTGACTATGTGAACCATTTCAGTGAGGAATGGCAGAACGAGTATCAAGAATACTGCAAGGAACACGCCCTGTGCATCGGCAACGAGAGTGCGGAACAGTTTGTGAAGTACAAAGACGAACTGTTAGAGCAAGGAATGGAAACAGAGAACGCTTAATACAATCATGCTATGGCGATAAGAAAGAACTTGAATCCAAGACAGATGGACATACAACCAGAGATGCGTGACATCCTGATGCGCAATGGCATGCAAGCCCATATCATAGCCAACGGTGATGGTTATCAACTGGCGGTACAGGGACATGACTCCCCACTGCTGACCTATAACCTCACCGAGAAACAGATGTTGGCATTGACCGATTGGGGAACCAACTCTGCCAATAAGAAGGCGTACAATGTCTTTACCAGCATCATCAGCAAAGACTTCTATATGCCGAGAAACCTTGTCCATGCAAGAAATGCCAATGGAAGAGTGGCTATGGGACTGCATGGATATAGGATTGGTACTGGAGAATACGGACGGTTAGGATGGAGTCCAGAGTTTTTAGGTTGGACACCGAGAATGCAGGACGGCTATCATCTACGCAGAGTCGGAGGACAGATGTTCTATGCAGGAGCACCAATGGTAGCGGAAAGACCAGACAGAAGGCTGAAACCTGGTGAGTTAACCTCTGGAGGTTATGGCTTTTACTATAAAGGACAGCAACAAGTAGCATCACAAGCAGATGTATTACAAAACCTGCAAGCCGTGGTGACACCTGTAGAGACACGTCCAAGAAGCAAAGAGCCAGCCAAACCCTACAAGGAACTGATAAGCTCACCTGTATATTTCTCCAACGATCAATGGCAGGAATGCCTGTCTTCACACGGTATCATCATCGATGAGAAGGCAAAGACACTCACCATCCAATCAGAAGGAACCAACAGTGATATGGTGTATGACTTGACTGACGAAGAATTGAAGGCTTTGACCAACAATTCTGTCAAGCAAGTATCTGTAGCCAAACGACTGGAGATACTGAACAATGTCATCAAGGATGATTTCGCAGACAAGATAACAATGGACATGCTCAACAGCAAGGAGCGCATCCAAATCAGTTTGCGTCCAGAGGTGCAGCAGGAGTTGGACGGCAAGATGCGGTTGCAATCTACCGTCGAGCCATTGCAAGTGCAGCAAGAACCTATGAACAATAAAGTAGGTATTGTGGATGGGCAGGACTTGGACGAGAGCAAGGGGTGGTTCCGTGAAGGCAAGCATGGCAGAGAAGTAACTGTTGGTGAGATACGAGTGGAGCCAGCGGAGCAGGAAGGCAAGTACCGCATGACCGCCGTCATCAACGGTGAGCGAGTAAGCCACGAGATAACGCAGAAGCAGTATGACAAGTTCATGGCAGTGGATGACTACCATCGCATGAAACTTTTTTCCAAGATATTCGGTGAGGTAGATATGAAAGACCGTACCAGTTTGGGAACCAAGATTGGAGCTGCACTGTTAGCAGGATTGGGTGTTGCTGCCGAAGTAGGCAGTGAGCTACATCGTCCACATGGCGCACCTGTAGTGATAGTTGACCACCATCATGGTGCAGCACCTGCGCCACCTCGTCCCTACTTCAAGCCAGGAGTAGATACGCCAATGGATGTGGCGGCGAGAAACTTTGAGGCTGCCATGAACAAAGAAGTATTGCATCCTCACATGGGGAAAGGACTATAACGGAATACGCTTATGGCAAACAACGAACTGACATATAATGATTTCTTACAGCGTCTGAACATACAAGAGTTGTTGGTGGACGCAGGCTATCAGTTGAACAAACGAGATGGCTTGCGCTATCCGTCGTATGTAAAGGTGGACAGTCATGGACAGCGAGTGAGGGGTGACAAGTTTATTGTCACTGGCAATGGCAAGTGCTGTTTTCAGCCACCAGAGCAGAAGAACTACAACGTGATAGGTTTCATCAAGGAGCATCCGACGCTGTTTGACGACTATAAGCCAGGGATGTCATTGGACAGACTGGTGAATGTGGTATGCAACAGACTGTTGAATAATCCCATTGATGTGCGTGAAAGCAGAGTGGCTGAACCCAAGCGAGATGCCAAGCCCTTCAACCTGTCAGACTATGACATCTTGCGTTTCAACCCAAGGGAAAAGGACACCCAACGGAAACACTATCCTTATTTCAAGGAAAGAGGCATCAACATGGGGACCCAGTTCGCCTTTTACAAGCATTTCTTCTTGGCGACCAAGCGTCGAAATGAAGGATTGAGTTTTGCCAATCTCGCCTTTCCACTATCCTTGCCGTCCAAGCCGGACAGCATCGTTGGATTGGAAGAGCGAGGTAAACCGAGACGAGAGGACGGCAAGGCATACAAGGGCAAGGCGGAAGGAAGCAACAGCAGTGAAGGATTGTGGATAGCCAACCTGACAGGTAAGCCATTGAAAGAAGCCACAAATATTCTATGGTTCGAGAGTGCCTACGATGCTATGGCAGAGTACCAAATCAATCCAGTGAAGAGCGTGTATGTCTCGACCGGAGGTACACCGACAAAGGGGCAAATAAAGGGAATGCTGGAAGAGACCCGACAAGCGAACCATTATTTGGGCTTTGACAAAGACGAGGCAGGACGTGGCTTTGTGAAGAACTTCAAAGCAATCGCCAAGGAAATGGGATTTGCAGACTTCACGGTGCAAGCCTTTCATCCTTTGGGACAATACAAAGACTGGAACGATGCCTTGCTTGGCAAACGAGACCAACGGTTGATAGACCAAGGAGAGATAGACTTCGACTATTTCGAGTTCGCCAAGGCGCAAGAGGCTGAGAGGCAACAAGAGCAAGCCAAACAGGAGGAAAAAGAGGAACAGACATCGGGCTTCCGCAGATAAAGCACGGTGTCATTATCAAAAAGGAGAATTATGCAGCAGACATATCGGTATAGAAACATCATCATCAAGCCCCATTGGATGCAGTTCGTCATCAACGAGCTGCACTTGCTTGTGCTTATAAGCGTAGGCTTTGTATATGCAGGTATTGATGATGCCGTTCTCTCCACTTTGGTGTTTATCCTCTCGCTCTTGTTTTCCCTATGTTTGGCATATCGAATGGTCTATCTATGCAGGATGCGGTACATCATCAGTAACGAACAATTGGTGTTTGAGCATGGCGTGTTTCATCGGGAAGTAGATTATCAGGAACTGTATCGTGTGGTGGATTTCAATGAGAGTCAGACATTCATGCAGCAACTATTCCGATTGAAAACCGTGAGCATATATTCTGGAGACAGAACGACACCAAGGCTTGACATTATCGGAGTACCGATGAAAGAAGAACTGGTGACAACCATCAGAGAACGAGTAGAAACCAGCAAACGCAGGAGGAGCATCTATGAGATTACAAATAGGTAAGATATGGTTGATGGCAATTATCGGCATAGCAACGGCATCGAAAGCCAAGGCACAATTGGTGTCATCCAATCCCTTGGAATGGATGGCACTGGCAGAAGGCAATGAACTTATCAACAGTGAGATTGAAAAGCAAATCAACGGACAGACCAAGACGGCGTTGTTGCAGAATACAATGGCTGCTGAGTTTAACCAGATACACAAATGGGAGAAGAAGTACAACAGCTACTTGAAATCAGTGAACGGCTATGCCTCTTCGCTGAAAGCATGTACCCATCTGTATGATGATGGCGTGAAGATTTTCATCACGCTCGCCAAGTTGAAGGCAGCTATTGCCAATAATCCACAGGGCATTGTGGCAAGCATGAGTATGAACAACCTGTATATCGAGACGGCAACGGAATTGGTATCGGTTTTCAATCTATTGAACGATGCCGTGGCGAATGGTGGCACAGAGAATATGCTGACAGGAGCAGACCGCTCCAAGACCTTGTGGGCATTAAACGACAAACTATCTGCTTTCAAAAAAAAGCTCAACAAACTGTATCTGAGCATCCGCTACTATACAATGAGTGATGTGTGGAACAATGTCACGGCAGGGATGATAGACAGAAGTAATGGTGAGATTGCTACGCAAGCATTGGGGCGGTGGCGGAGAGCTGCCAAAGTCAGTACACCATAATAATATAAAAACATTTGAGTATGAGAACATGTATATTTTGCTTTGGCATCATGTTGCTTTCCGTCTGCAAGGTGCAAGCCCAGAACGACCCTGTGTTGGCAGGAATGATATACGCCTATACAGACAAGGCTGAAAAGGAGTTGAAGAACCAGGAGAAGGTGATGCTGATGCAGACCACTGGTCATATATGGTTGAAAGAGGAAGTGGAAGGAACCACCAATCTGCAACGAGAGTTCAACAACTACTTGGACTCGTTCCGCTCCATCGTGGTGTATGCTGCACAGGTATATGGCTTCTATCACGAGATAGACCGACTGGTGGATAACTTGGGAGGATTCACCAAACAACTGGATAAACATCCGAGCAATGCCCTTGCTGTGGCACTGTCAGCCAAGCGCAACAAGATCTATCGGGAGTTGATTATGGGCAGCGTGGAGATAGTAAATGACATCAGGCTTGTATGCTTGTCAGGCAACAAGATGACCGAGAAAGAACGAGTGGAAATCGTTTTCGGCATCCGCCCCAAGCTGAAGGTAATGAACAAAAAGCTGCAACGGCTGACCAAGGCGGTGAAGTACACCTCGATGGCGGACATCTGGGCAGAGATAGAGGAAGGTAGCCACGACAAGGCAGACAAGAAAACCATCGTGAAGGACTGCATGAACAGATGGAAGCGAAACGGAAAGATCAAATAACAATAAAAAGATACGACTATGAGTATATGGGCAAAGATAGCAAAGTATGGCGGCAGTGCCTTGAAAGGTGCAGGTAGTGTCGCCAAGCAAGGACTGAAATCAGCAAGCAATACGGCTGTGCATCCCACCCAAGCACTAAAAGGCGCAGGAAGTGCGATGAAAACAGCCGCTGTGGGCAGCGCAGCAGGATATGTGGCATGGCAGAACCTTGTCAACGACAAGAGCATGGTGGAGATAGCCAGTGACGTGGTGGTCGGAAAAGACACCACAGAGAAAATATCCGAAGCCGTGGAAGATGTAAAAGGATTGAAGAACAAAGCAGGGGAAGCCGTGGATGCGGTGAATGGTGCCATGGGCGACATCAACAGCAAGTGGAGCGGTATGAGTAACTTCTTCCGTGGCATCTTCGGAGGCAACGGACTGGAGATGTTCGGCAATTTCTTCAAGAACTTAGGGAAAGGAAACGTGTCTGGACTGAGCCTTGCAGGACTGGTGACAGCAGCGTTTCTCACCTTCGGACGTTTCGGATGGCTTGGCAAGATAGCAGGAGCCATGCTAGGCCTGATGCTCATCGGCAACAATTCCAACATCAAGAACATCGTCAGTGGTGATGGCGGTCAAGGAAGAAATGTGAACGAAGCAGAAACGACCACACGCAGTGGCGGCATGAAACGATAAACATAAAAACGACAACAACATGAGATATACAGAAGAAATGATGCTGCAATCAAAAAGCGGCTTTTGCATGCCCTTTGAGGAGCGAGGCAAGGATGTGGAACTGACACTTGGCTATGGCAAACAGAAGCATCCTGTAACAGGAACCGTGTTCTTCCATCACGGACTGGACTTTGAGGCAAATCACTATCTGCTGTCTGCCTTGGCAAGCGGAACGGTATCGGGCATTGGCAATGATGCGACACACGGCATCTACCAAGTGATACGCTACGGCAAGTATGAAGTGACCTATTCCCATCTTGCCAACGTGTTCGTGAATTTCGGACAAACCGTGAAGGCAGGAAACATCGTGGCATTGAGCGGTGACAGACTGCATTTCGAGGTGAAGTTTGACGGCAAGGAAATCAATCCGATTGATTTCCTGACCATGCTATATGGCAATGTGAAGGCAATGGAACAGACCGGTAAGACAGGTTTTCCTGAGTTTGAGACCTACGACATGAATATAGCCACACAGTATGACAAAGACCAGAAAGAGATAGAAGAATTGATGCTGCGCTTCATGCCATCGTATATGGAAGACCTGTATAAAGGTATGTATGTGACACCGCAACATGCAGAGCAGTCGCTAAGGAACATCTTTACCTTGTCAGCGGCGAAACACTATTTCTATGAAGCTATGCCATCCATCAGCAATCCGTTAGGCATCGGGCAAAGAGCCATGCCATTGGCTTGTAAAGTGCAGAACCTGCTGATAGCAGATTTCTTGAACTATCTGGCATTGCGGCATGGCATCTATCTGTCCACATTGAGCGAAGTCCTAAAAAAAAACTCCATGACGAAGCCGTAAGGACAAGTGGTATCATCGACCCTCTCGCAGAATTGGACATCGATGTGCAGAGCTTCGACATTCCAAGGTTGGTGAGCGTATATCCCGACCGTGCAGGAGTGAGATGGTGGACAAAGGCATGGTTCAACAACCGAGAGGAAGGAGAATGCTCCGTGGAGACAGAACTGCAGCAAGCCATCCTCTTCATCCATGACAGAATAGAGAAAGACGCTTGGCTGGAGGAATACTTTCCAAAGCAGATGGAAGTGTATCACCAAGCCATCGAGCAGACAAGAGAACAGATATTAGGTCAACTAAACGTAACGCTATAATGAGTACTATCAAGAACCCGACACGTTTTGCCGAACTGGAGTATTGCCTTCAAGAATATTTTGACGGCAAGCTGGCACTTGTGATGAAACAGGTGCGAGACGACTTGACGCACAAGCAACTGGAGGAAAGAGGCAGGTACCAGAGCAGTTTGGCAGGAGTGCTTGCTTCTGCCAATCCGTATGCTGACAACACAGACTTTGTGCTGAAACAGACAGGCAAATGGAACAGCAAAACCACAGAGGACTATTTGGAGATGTGCAACCAGAAGATATGGAAGGACAAAAACATCGTGAAGGACTTGGCTCTTCTTGCTGGCGAGTGGCGCAATGCCGTGGTGAAGGAAATTGGACGAAACAAATATGACGCTTTGTCGAAAGCCTGTGGCGAGGACTTGGCATACGCATACGTTGTGCAAAGGATGGAAGACCTGATGATTGGGAAGCTCGTCAAGGACAATACGCCCAAGTCAACGATGGACTACATCTTGCGCAAAGCTGCACAAAACAGCATTTGGGGACTGCAAGAAGAGCTCCTGAAATCACCATTGACGGCAGAGATAGAGGCTCGTGGCGAGAAAGCCTACAAACCGAGCAAGACGGAGAAGTTTGCAGGAAGGGCCACCGCCTCGGTAGTGGATGCCGTGACCATGGGCGGTATCGGTAGTTGGAAGTCATTGGCAACCTTGGTGGGGAGCGACATGGCATTGGGCTATATCCTCGATTCCAAGAAGGGAAACGGCGAACAGCGGAAAGAGCAAGCCATGGAATTGAGCATCAGCAAGGGCGTATTCGGACAGAACGGCAATGCCTTCACTGGTTTTCGCTCACAAGCCAAGAAAGTGAATGCCACCGACAATGGCTATGTCAAGACGCTCAACAGCAAACTCCATAACAAGATACATATCCCACAAAAAGCATTTACACCTATGGCATGGACAGATAACAGTTTTAAGTTTCCTTTCCAAAAAGAGCAAGAGAAACGGAACGATCCGAAATACAAGAATGTACCGCTGATAGTGGCACCCGGCAAGGAAGATGCCTATCTGGAAGAGAAAGCCAAGCACGACGCAGCCAAGGTTGCAGAAGCTGAGCGTATCATCAAAGAAAGAAATGAAACAGAGGCTCTACAAGAAGATGCAGAACAGCAACAATCGGAAGCTACGCAGCAGGAACAGCCAGAGCGTGACAACAGCAACGGATGGGAAGGACTGTTGAAGAACTTCGGACTGGACGGTTTCAGCGACATCGGCAATAACCTCGGCTATGTGATAGCCATGTTGCCCGACATCCTTGTGGGTATGTTCACAGGCAAAACGCAATCATTGGGTTTGAAAGACAACATGATGCCGATAGCCGCCATCCTTGCAGGAATGTTTGTGAAAAATCCATTGCTGAAGATGACACTCGTCGGTATGGGCGGTGCCAATCTGCTGAACAAGGCAGGACATGAAGCATTGGCAAACAAACGGGAAAGCAATGATGGAAATGCTGTATCATACGGTAATACAACAGCACAAGCAGTGCAATATAAGTCCTATCCAGACGAACCGTTGAATCCCCGAATAGCCAACCCTGTGCTACAAGGCAACTGTTTAGTGGCAACCATTGACCGAGTGCCATACACCATCCAACTGCCAGAGCATGTGGTTGGAGCATATCAAGCAGGAGCCTTACCACTCAACACCCTTGCCAATGCCGTGCTTGCCAAGAGTGACCAGATGAGACAGATGGCAGAACGCAACTATGGCGAGCAAGAAGTGAGAAATGTGAGAAACGAGGCGATGGAAAACGCAGAGCTGCGAGAAGGTATCCAACGTTCAAGATAATAAAAGAAAACGTAAAACAATCATACAATGAAAGAGAAAAGTCCACAAGAGAAGAATGCGGCAGAGCGTCAAGTGTCACTGATTACCGAGGCCCTGTCGAAAGCAGCCGACAACAAGGGTGTCTGGCTGAATGAGCAAGGAAAGCAATATCCACGGTTTTACCCAAAGGGAGCGGCAGTGAGTCCGTTCAATGCCCTCGTGATGGGATTGAACTCCGACAAGAACGGATATGCCACCAATCTGTACACGCTGTTTAGTGAAGCCAAGAAGCGAGACGAGTCTGTGATGGCGCATGAGAGAGGTGTGCCGTTCAACTGGTATGCGTGGAACAAGTATGTGAACCGACATAATCCAGAGGACATCATCAGCAGAAAGGACTACCAGGAATTATCGGCTACCGATCAGACACAGTACAAGGGCATACATAATCGGGAAATACGAGTGCTGTTCAATATTGACCAGACCATGCTGCCATTGAAAGACAAGGAGAAATATGAAGATGTGGTGAAGGCGAATGTCGGTGCAAATGAAGATAAGGCATTGCGTAGCCAAGTAAATGACTTCATCCAGAAGATGAAGGAAAACCTGATGGCGGTGCGCAAAGACGGAAGCGGAGTGGCACACTATGACACAGAAAAAGATGCTGTGTATATGCCAAAGCAAGAAAACTTTGAGCATTATAGCGATTATGTGCAGGAAATGCTGCGCCAAGTGGTGAGTGCTACAGGACATCAACAGCGACTGGCAAGGGAGGGCATGGTGATGAAAAACGGCATTGCGCCATCGGAGGATGCCGTGAAGCAAGAGAAACTGGTTGTGGAACTGGCTTCGGGCATCAAGATGATGGAAATGAGTATGCCAGCCAAGATTTCCAAGGAGAATATGGGACTGGTGGACTACTGGAACCGCGAATTGAAGGAAAATCCATGTCTGATAGATGCCATAGAGAGTGATGTGAACAATGCCTTGGACGTTATTCACAAGGCAGAGCGTGGCGAGAAAATAGAATATTCATCCTTGAAGAACGAGCAGCAGACCACCGAGATGCAATCGAAGATGCCCAAGCATTACTTTGTAGCTGATGAGATAGCCAAGCATCCTGACAGCG
Source organism: Leyella stercorea (assembly GCF_019052365.1). Taxonomy (GTDB): domain Bacteria; phylum Bacteroidota; class Bacteroidia; order Bacteroidales; family Bacteroidaceae; genus Prevotella. The sequence continues at coordinate 43,941 of NZ_JAHQUY010000008.1, read as the reverse complement.
AACAGAAATTTGTGGTGATAATAAGGGACAAAGAAAACAAGAGTGCCGATGTGGTGTTGCCTGCAGGAGCATCATTGGAAGTGAACAATGAGGTGTCGGGCATGAGCAAGCAGCGCATTGAACATGCCTTGCAGAAGGAAGGTTTTCTGTCTGTCAAGTTCTACAATCCCGATGGTGCATTAGGCTACCATCCTGATGACGGCTATTTTGCAGGAAAGGACATCACCGTTGCAAGACTGAAGAACTGGCAATTGGAAGACATATCCAATATAGACGTAAGCGATGCCGTGAGCCAGAGCAAGCAGGTGGGCTTCGACCGCATACAGATGGTGCAGGATGACAACAAGCGTTGGGCGATGTATATCAAGCCCGAAGGACAGAAGGCTTTTTCCATCTATCCAGACAAGGCAGACCTGAACCGCTTCTTCACAACATTGAAACAAGCGCAGGACACGATGGACAGCCTGAGGGTGGAACTGGCACAGAAATACTATGCGATGGCAGAGACAAAGCCTGACCTGAAGGTGGACTTGTTTGGCAGCGGTCAGCACAACGAGGTGGACATGAACCGCATACAGAAAGTGAACGTGTTCAAGGCAAAGAACGATGTCATTCTGTGTGCAGTCACCATTGATGGCGCAGACAAGTTGCAGCCTCGTGTGGTATCGCCAAGCCAATGGCAACGAATGTGGATTGCCGAAGACAAGAACGAGTACAAAAAGCATCTTGCTGCTACCCTGTTTGCTGACATCCTGCAGAAAGGACAGACGCAGGAGCAGACTGCATCTGAGAAGCAAGTTGAGGAAACCGAGGTGAAGCAAGAAACGCAAGTCTCCACCGATAAGAATGAGGAAGAGCATCGAGAATATCATGAGGAAGAGAACAAGCAAGCTTCCTCTGAGGAAAAGACAGATATTAGGGAAGAGAAGGATGTGACTGTTCAAAGAGATAATAACGCTACTGTGGAAAAGAAGGAAGAAACAAAGGGTAAGCAGAAGGAAGAGACCAAGGACTCTCCCATCATGAAGCAATGGAAGGAGTTGAAAGCCAAGCATCCAGATGCTTTGCTGCTGTTTCGTGTAGGTGATTTTTATGAGATGTATGAACAGGATGCCAAGCGAGGAGCGGAAGTGTTGGGGATAACATTGACAAAGAGAAACACCCAAGCAGGTCCCTACATGGCTGGCTTTCCACATCATGCCTTGGACACCTATCTGCCCAAGCTTATCCGAGCAGGAGAACGAGTAGCTATCTGTGACCAGTTGGAGGCACCCAAGCAGAAGCAAGAGGAGCAAAATACTGAGGAACAGCAGCGTTCTGGCGGTATGAAACGATAATAATGAGGATAAAGACATGAGCAAGAATCAGCAATATGCAGAAAGATATGCTGTCGAGGCGATGGAACAAATGAAGCGATATGGCATCCCTGCTTCCGTCACCTTGGCGCAAGGCATCTTAGAAAGCCGTAATGGACAGAGTGAACTGTCGCAGTTGGGCAACAACCACTTTGGCGTGAAGGCTTCGAAAAGTTGGTTGAAGAACGGTGGCGATTATCTTGTCTATACCGATGACAAGCCTAATGAGAAGTTCTGCAAGTATGCCACGGTGGGTGACTCATACGAGCACCATTCCAAGATATTGAAGAACAGCAGCCGCTACAGCCAATGCTTCAAACTCTCTCCCGATGATTACAAGGGATGGACAAACGGCATTGAGCGAGGCGGTTATGCCACCAGTGGAGGATATGCAGCCAGTTTGCAAAAGATTATCGAGATCAATGGATTACAGAAGTATGACCAACAGGTGATGCGAGAGATGAGGGCTGAGGGCAAGAAGTTCGGCGTAGAACAGAATGCAAGGACTTCAGCAACGGTATCGTCTTCGGTATCGACATCCAATAATGACGAAAAGAAGCAAACAGCATCTCAAACAACCAACGACAAATACTCATTCCCTGTGAAAAGGGACGAGTTCTTGTTTGTCACTTCTCCATTCGGTATGCGTCAAGACCCTATGGACAAAAGCAAACAGCAGATGCATAAGGGTATTGACATCAGAGCCAAGCATGATGCTGTGCTGGCTACAGAGAATGGCGGCAAGGTGGTAGCTGTGAGCCACAATGCCAATACTGGCGGTGGCAAGTCTGTAACAGTGGAATACGCAAGATCGGACGGAAGCAAGGTGCAGACCACATATATGCATTTGGACAGTATTGCCGTGAAGGTGGGTGACGAGGTAAAAGCAGGACAGAAATTGGGCGTATCTGGCAATACTGGAACGCGAACCACAGGTGAGCATCTGCATTTCGGGGTGAAGACCATATCGGCAGACGGCAAGACAAGGGACGTGGATCCTGCATCGTACTTGGCGGAGATAGCGCAGAAAGGCAATCTGAAGCAACAAGCATTGTATAACGGCAATGACCTGTTGGCAAAATACAAGGGAAATAGTTCGGCAGTGGACACGAGTCTGTCACCTGACGATTGGATGAAGAAATTGCTTTCATCCGAGGACGCAAGCACAGGATTGTCAAGTGCAGATCCTATTATGGGATTGGTGACTACCATGTATAGCAGTCTGCTTGCCCTCGCTGTGCAAATAGACAGTAAAAGCGAGGAAGAGCAAAAAGCGCAAATCTCAGAAGCTGTAAGCAAAAGGCAGGTGGACTTGAAACCGTTGATGCCGACTATGAAGGAGTGCGTGTTGAGTATTGGCGATAATGGAAAGGCTGTGTTGCAAGCGGACAATGGCACTACCAAAGTGACGAGAGAACTGACCAATGCGGAGTTCTGTAGATTGTCGCAAGTGTTGGGTGATACCAACCTGAGCAATGATGCCAAGAAAATGCGCATCGCTGGAATGGTGAATACTATCGTGCTGACGCAACAGGCATCGCAAAACTATGAGCAAGTCCTGGAACAGCAAGAAGGTCGAAGTCAGACAATGCAAAGAAAGTAAGATACTTGGAGGTTCCACATCTTGGTCAATAGAAAACGAATAAAAAAGTATTTGAGCTATGATTAAATGTAACGTAAGTGTGTGCGGAACCGTCAGCAAGGCTGCAGTGGTTCGCAATGGGAAGGACGGAATGCCTTTTACGACATATTCCATGGATGTAGTGGTGCCAGCCAAGAGTGGTATCAACAAGACCGTGATTGTCAGTTGTATCATGGATGGTGACGATGCGGAAGGCATTGTCGTGGGCAACCGCATTGAGTTGAAAGGTGTATTGACCTTCAAGAAGAAAGATGACAACCTGTATTTCAACTTGAAAGTATCGGAAGTGAACCTTTCGCCTGTATCGGAAAGCAAGGATGGCATCGTGGGCGACATGGAGTTCAAGGGCAAGGTCGGTAAGGACATTGATATGAAGAAAGGCAAAAATGGTAAGGCTTTCCTGATGTTTTCTGCTTTCAGTGCAGAGAAGATTGAAGAAGAATTTGTCTTTACCTGGGTGCGCTTTGTCCGGTTCTCGGAAGAAAAGGAAGAATGGCTGCAGTCGAAAGCCACCATCGAGGCAAAGGGCGAGTTGGAAATCTCGGTGTATAACGACAGACTCAACTTAGGCTGCAAGGTGGCGGAGTTGAACCAGTGGGAGAAGAAACCGTATCATCCTAACAATTAGCAAGTATGGCATATTACAATAAGAGTCCACAGAATAATGGCGATGGAAAGAATGCTGAGGACAGAGCCTTGGACACCTTCGCCAACATGATGATAGAGAAAATCGAGTCGTTGGGAAGCAAGGACGGATGGCAAAAGCCTTGGTTTACGGAAGGTACATTGAGTTGGCCGAAGAACCTGTCTGGCAGGGAGTATAACGGCATGAATGCCTTGTTGCTCACCATGCTCTGCGAGAAGAAAGGCTACGAGTTGCCAGTGTTCTGCACCTTTAACCGTGCAGTGGGTTTGAACTATCAGACCGACAAGCAAGGTAACAAGAAGCAGATGGTGGATGCCAATGGCGAGCCGTTGCCCAAGGTTGGCATCAATAAGGGAGAGAAGAGTTTTCCCGTGATGCTGACAAGTTTCACCATTGTACACAAGGAGACAAAAGAAAAGATACCCTATGACGACTACAAGCGAATGAGTGCTGAGGAGCAGAAGGAGTATAATGTCTATCCGAAGTTGAATGTGTACCAAGTCTTCAATGTGGCACAGACCAATTTGAAGGAGGCAAGACCCGAACTGTATGCCAAGTTAGAAGCCGAGAACAAGCCAGAGAAAGCATTGGTGCAGGAAGGTGACATGTACTCGTTTCCTGCCGTAGATAAGATGTTCAAGGAACAGAAGTGGATTTGCCCCATCAACATCGAACACCAGGACAATGCGTTCTACTCCATTTCCCGCAACCAGATAACCATTCCTGAGAAGGCACAGTTTAAAGACGGTGAGTCGTGGTATGGAACAGCGTTTCATGAGATGGTTCACTCGACAGGAGCAGAAAATCAGTTGAACCGTTTGCATCCTCAATCGGGCTTTGGCTCAGATGAATATGCAAGGGAGGAACTTGTTGCAGAGTTGGGCAGTGCGTTGGTGTGTCAGAAGTATGGCATGACCAAGAATCTGAAGGAAGACAGTGCCGCCTATCTGAAATCGTGGCTCGGCAGTCTGAAGGAGTCGCCAAGTTTCATCAAGACCACCTTGATGGATGTGAAAAAGGCAACGTCCATTCTCACGCAGAGAATAGACGAAGTGTCTTTGGAAATGAAGGAGCAACAGAGTGAGGATGTTGCAGCTTCAGTATCGGAAGAAAACAAGGATGCGAAGGACATGAAGCAATCTGCATCATCAAATGATAATGAGCAGACTGATGTAGAAGAGGAAAAAGTCGCACGGTCTGCGTTCCGTCGGTAACGGGTCAATCTGTGGCAAACATGCAAAAATCCAAGATGCGCACATATATAATAATGTGTAGGCATCTTGGATTTTTCGTTTTGGGAGTTTTATTCTTCCTCCTCATCATCTTCTTCGGGTGATAGCCATTTCTGCCAATCTTTCTCATCGATGGTGAGGTCGTCCATTTCCCAATCATATGCGAGTTCGGGCATTGGGTCACGAGAGTAAGGAAAATGGATGGTATAGCCGATTTGTCCATAGGAGACATGGAGCTGAGTGACGCAAAGGTCTCTGCCGAAATAGCTTCGGGTGGTAAGGTATTTGCGCCAGTCGAAACGCTCATTGAGAATGTTTCGACATAGGCGGTAAAGATATTGTTCTATTGTCATACGGCTTGAAGTTCCAACTGTGAATAATATTGTCTGAATGCCTCATAAAGGTCAGCCATCATGACTTCGGCTTCCTCCATGTCTTTGACTATATCGGCAATGTGGTAAGGTGCGCCATTTTTGCCGTGACCGTCTGAGCCAATCCAAATGTACGCTTCCTCGTCAACATCAAAGTTCTCATAATACTCATGGATATTGTCGATGAAGGCTTCCATATCATTGTCTTCAAGTTCCACGCTGAAATTGAAATCTTGACCATAGGAAGTATATTTGGCGAAGTTTACATCTGTCTTGCCATTTTGTGGCTCGGAGAAATCAACGCTCCATCCTAATATTTCGGCTATCTCCGTTATCTTTTGCTGTATCATATATTTTGATTTTTAGCAGCCATAGGCAAGAAGCCTACGGCTGATGAATGGTTTAAACTTCTTCCCTGTCATACATGTCAGACAGAAACGACTGCAATCTCTCGTCGGGAATGTTTCCGATTGGGCAAGGCTTGAAGCTCTTGTCCTGCAATATCGGTATCTTGGGAAGGTTATGTCCGACATCCACGCTGATACTTTCCATTTCCTTGATGGAAGCATAGCCATATTCTGTATCGGCAAGACCGACAACGATAGAGAACAGCGTGAAGTCATTGCCTTCCGGCTGACCTTCCAATACATACCAACGGACTTTGCCGATGAAGAAGACGCATTGGCAAATGGCATCCTTCTTCTTGCCGTCCTGTGAATAAAGCGGATATTGCTTGAACTGTTCCGCCAACTGTGGTGTAATCAATCTGCTTGTCATAACTGCATTATTTATTGGGTGAATACTCTGATGAAGATGGATAGTAGAGCTGCTGCTCACGCAAGGCTTCAATGGCTGCATGTGCCAAAGTGCAAGCCCATTCATTGCGAAGGTCATAATAGCCCTTCTGATAGTTTATTGCCAACTGCTCCATGAAAGCCATCATCACCTTGAACTTCTCGTTTACAAGAAAGCGGTGGTCATTGGCAAACTCTGCACCCACCTTGGATGCGGAACACATCTTGCCGTTCACGAAGCGTGAAAACTCATTGGCAAACTCCTTGTCTCTTTCGTTAATCATATCATTCATATCTGTTCGGATTAAATTGTGAAACTTCTTTTTCTTCCCTATTATAGAAGCCTTTACGACTTCATCAAAGGAATTGATTTTACGTGCAATCAAGAGTTCAGGCATGGAGACAGACAAGACAAGGAATTGGATGATTATTTCATTGGAATACCCCAATCTTTGATTGGCGGAAGGCTGCTAAGGAAATAACCAGCCAATAGCAAGGCGATACTTGACGGTCTGGTGGGCTGAACTAAATTTGCTAAGGAAAAACAAGGGAGGATGAAGGGGGTTGGGAGATGTGTAGTGACTAAAACTGGTAAGATTACCGCTTTTTGATAATAGAGAGATCTGTTAGAACCGGCATATACAGTTCGAGCATTCCCGTTTTTTGTCATTTGTGTCACTTTTCGGGAATTGTATTTCTGAAAATATCCCTGTTCAATCTTCGCACTATGTTAAATAGTATTGAACAAGATGAAATATTGAACAAAAAGTTCGTTCGTTTAAGTTTTGTTCATTATCTTTGCAACGTTCAATCAAATTGAACACAACTGATATATTGAACAAATAACATAAAATGATGGCAAACAATATCATAATAAACCAAGCATTGGATGCTCTTAGAGCAAGCCTTCCTATGGGGGATGTTGTGTCAACAACAGCCGTCAAAGTAAATTGTACCAATGAAAATGATGTCACTGTTAAGATAATGAATATAGATTTTGTGTGTCATGTAAGGGAAAACATAACCAAGGCCACATTAAATCCGACATTAGCGACTATGCAAACGATGAACAATGACAAGCAGCAAATCTTGCTTGTTACGCAATACGTCACGCCGCAGGTATCAACAGAATTGGCAAACAGAGGTATCAACTATCTGGACTGTGCAGGAAACTGCCTTGTCAGATATACAAAGGCAGGAAACTTGATTTTCCAAATATTTAATCAAGGAAGGAAAAATACAGAATCCAAGGTGAAAACCTATCCCGTGTTTCAAGATGCAGGATTGAAGGTCGTGTTTTATCTGTTGCAAGATGCAGACAATATAAAGAAGCCTTATCGAGAGATAAAAGAGCAAATTGGTGTATCTTTGGGAAGCGTAAAAAACGTTTTGGATGAACTTGCAAGACGTGGTTTTGTTTGTGACACTAAAAACGGGCGCATAATAAAAGACAAAAAACAACTGCTTGACTTATGGGTTAGCAATTACAATGAAGTATTGAAACCCAAATTGCTGGTAGGCGCAATGGCATTTCGAACAGAAGCGAATAAAAATGAGTGGAAAAACATAGCATTGCCAAAGGGCATGTCATGGGGAGGAGAACCTGCCGCAAACTTGACGGATGGCTACTTACAACCAGGAATTTTCGACATATACACGGAAATACCTGCAGCACATCTTATACGAACAGGTGTCGTCAAGCAAGATGCAAATGGGGAAATTCATCTGTACAACAAATTTTGGAATTGGGAAACAGACAACAGAACTGTTCCTGCTATATTAATCTATGCAGACTTGATGGGTAGTGGCAATAGTCGCTGCTTGGAGGCTGCGCAACGCATATTAAAGAATGAGCTTAAAGATTTCGAGTGAAAAGATAAACAATCCATTTCTTGTGGATTTGTTGGAGAAACTTACAGATAGCTTCCGTAGAATGGATCACGACTTCTTTATCATAGGAGCCACCGCTAGAGATATAGTCATGCAGCAGATGCTGAACACGTCATCACGTAGAAAGACAAGAGACTTGGATTTGGCTATAGCTGTTCCAAACTGGCAGGAATTTGACAAAATCAAAAATAGTTTGATTACGGATGGTTTCGAGAAGGACAAGGCAAAACACCAACGCTTCTATTATGGTGACTATGAGATAGATGTTGTTCCATACGGATATGTCGCCAAGGAAGATGACAACATCTATTGGCCACCCGAAGAAACAATTGCCATGTCCGTAAAAGGGTTTGACGAAGTGCTTTCTGATGCTATAACGGTTAGTATTGATGACAGATTCACTGTAAAGATAGCTTCTTTGCATGGATTATTCTTGCTGAAGTTCAATGCTTGGATGGACAGACATCTAACCACAAACAAGGATGCAGAGGATATGTCGTTCATATTGGACAACTACCTTATGGCAAACTTGGATCGAGAAGCGTATATGGAAGTGTATGATTGGGAAGATTTTGACGAATATGTAGCTGGTGGCTATTGGCTGGCAAACGATTTGGCAAAGTTATTGAACCGAGACCAACTTGTATATTATGCAGACAAAATTGACGAGGAATTGCAGTTGGAGGAGAGAAGCTATTTGATAAGCCAAACTCTCAATTCTCAATCGGGTTTGAATTATGACCAAGTAAGGAGAACATGGCAAGTCATTTCAGAAGTGTTTCGCTCTGCTACAGAAGAAAGGGATTTATAATGATAGATATAAATTATTGTAGTCAAAAAGGCTTATGTGATACAAACCAGGATTTTATCTTGTGCAAACAATTACAAGATGGGAGTTGCATCGCTATCCTTGCCGATGGTATGGGTGGCTTACAATATGGTGAGATCGCAGCTGCCACTGTTGCACAAAGTATTTATAAAATATTGGCAGAACATAATTCTGTGGATATAAGAGAGCTGTTAGTAAAGGCTTTTGAACAAGCAGACATTGCTGTTGCAGATAAATGCAAGGCTCTTTGTTGCAAAATGGGAGCAGCAGTTATCGTCTTATACATAAAAGATGATACTGCCTATTACGCATGGCAAGGAAATGTCCGTCTATATTACAAAAAAGAAAAAGGTATACATCAACTTACTGAAGACCACCAGAAGGAAGGTGATAATTGTACCTTTCTGACTCGTTGTGTGAATGGAAGAGGTTTCCGCAACCCTATATCCATTCAAGAAACGAAAATATCAGACATGGACTTGTTGTTTTTATGTACAGATGGATTTTATCAATCCAAGGATTGCATAGATTCTGTTATAGTAGAAAACAAATTGCCAAGTCGTATAGAATACTTGGAAGATGATGCATCCTGCATTCTCATACAGTTGCATAACCCTTGATAAGATAAGAGATATGGCAAAGAAGAAGCATAAAGGACATTACTGTAAGATTTGTGGTGAATACAAGTCGAACGAGTCATTTTCGGGGAAAGGTCATGTCCAACACATCTGTAAGGAGTGCATGGGTGAGATGAAGAAAAGCAACAAGAAGATTTTGGACTTGCCTTTCGGGGACAATGAGTTTGAGATTGTTGATGCCGATGAATATATCGATAATATTTTATATGGCAACAACGAAGAACGAGAAAACAAGACTTTCAAGAAACTCAGCCGTGAACAGAAAATGGTGTTGAAAGCGATAGTGCAAGATGAAGTTACGTTCTATTGGCAAGCCCATCGACAGATACCAGTAAATGACAAGTTAAAACAACTCAGAAGTTCTGTCAATACTGTAGTATATGAACAGTTGGACTTTGCCATAAAGGATGACACGATGTTCAAAGCTTATATACAAGAGCAAGTCATCACTGTCATAAACAAGATATTGCGACAGGAGAAAGAACAAAACAACCAATAGCAGAAAGAGCCCATTCATCACGAACGGACTCTTTCTTTTGATAATCATTGTTTTGCAGATTACCGCTTATCGTATGAATGATAGTAAAACACATTTACTGTGCAAATAGTCTGACAGCCGTATGACGGTTGACTGCAATTGGTGAATACTTATCAATACCGCCCTTACTTTTTGATATTATCATGGACTTGTCAATGCCTCTTGCCACAAGCTGTTGCGTGATATAATCCGCTCTTGACTTGCTGAGAGGATTGTTGATGCCATCGTTTCCTGTGGCACTGTCGGCAGCACCAACAACGGAAATTTTGAGATGATAAGCCTTTGCTACACGAGCAAGCTCATCCAAGTTTGCCATCTGTGAAACGTCAACCAACTGCGTGGTTCCAATCTTGAAAAAGAAGAACACTGGCGAACCGATGCACTTGGTTCCACCTGCCATTTCTGCAACGTATTTGTTCCAAGAAACAGAATCAGAAACGGAGAAACTATACTCCAGAGAGCGGCTTGTTTTTGGTTTTCCCATGCCATTCCAATCCTTGTGAGCCAATCTTGCACGGAGCGAGTTCAAACCGCTGTAGTCATTTTTCGGGTATATGCAATACTCCGTACTATCCGCATAATATGTCAGGCGGTCGGCATAGGCTTTCAGCAATCCTTCGATCTCCAAGATTTTTCTCATCTCAGCGATGACATTTGCATCCTCCGCATAAGCTTTGCTTAACTTTTGGTTGCGAGCCAACAATTCATTGGTGTAATCTGCCAGCCATTTGTTCTGGTTGATATAAGGAGCGGCATCTACAACCTTCTTCCAACCGACCTTTCCGATGTTGAAAGTCAGTCCGGCAGACAAGGTGAACAAATTGTCACCAAACTTATTGGATGCGCCCACGCCGTCATAGTCACGGAATGTGGTTGCACCACCCAATTCCATGTTGACTGCCAAACGCTTTGTTAAACGATATTGTCCAAGCACTCCATAGTTGATGACAAACGGACTCTTGCCGTTATCCTCGTTATGGATAATACCGCAACCAGCATACGGAATGAATCCCCATCTTTGTGTGGTGGCATGGTCTTTGACAAAACTATTGGTCACATTCCAAAGAAAATCCGCATGAACCATCTTGTAATCACGGACATTCTTGCTGGCATCCTTGAACTGAAAACCTTGGAAACTCAACCGCCCCCCAATCTCTGGCGTGAACCACTTTCCTGCCTTTATTGCCAGGGAAGGTTTCATCCTGTCGAACAAGTTTCCTTTACCATGCGGTTTTCCTACAAAAGCGGAAGTGCCACCCGATACACCAACGAACCAGTTGGAAGACCATGCAGAAGGAACTGCCACTTCTTTGAGGTATGTAGGCTCAATCTGTCGGAGCATATCCTCATTTATGCCAGACGGCACCAAATCATCCGTGCCATCATCCATAGTCTCTGCATTGACTTGCATTTGTCCGCATAGGCACAATGCCATCATAAATATTGCTTTTCTAATCATAAATTTCAATTTGTCGATTATTTTTTCTATTAACGCTTTCTACCCTTGCTGCCTTTCGGTCGCATCATCCTGTTTGCCATCGCAAGGCAGCGGTGCGCCCAACGCCTGTCATCCTCGTCATCGTTGCGCCCCCATTTCATGTCGTTGCTGCCACCGCCTCCGCCACCTTGTCCTTCGGCAAAAGTCGTGGCTTGGTCGATGTAGCCAAGATATAATAATGTGGCACAATGCAGAACTTCTGCGGTGTGCTCGGCTATGGTTTCCAATGGCGAACCGTCAAATGCTACTTTGATTTCAGGTGGCAACGATGCCATCTTGGAACGGTAGTCAGTGACCATGCTTTCCAACATAGCTGTCTTGATAAGTGTGCCAGCACCAGTCTGAGCTTCACGAGAGAACTGCATGGCATCCTGTCGAAGCGTCTCTGTCCGCTCCTTGACAAACTCCATGTCCTTGTTCAACTCATCCAACTGCCGGTCAGCTACAGCGAGCTTGTCTTTCTTGTCAGCCAGTTTCTCATCAACGGAAGCCAACTCATTTTGTAATTTTTCCAACTTCTGCGACAGGATGGAACTATCTCCTTCCTTGTTGGCAATCTGCATCTTCAACTTGTCAATCTCCAACATCTTCTGATGTTTCTCTTCTTCCAGATGTTCCACCATAGAAGAGAGACCTTTCACACGACGTTCTGCCAGTGCTATTTCCACCCGAAGGTCGCTTACAGCTTTGTTAAGGTTTTCCAGCTCCTCTTCCTTTGAAGAACATTCCTCAGACAGGTGTTTACGGTATTCCTCCGTAGGTCTGTGTCGTTGCCGAGTCTCCGTTTGGCTCGTTCCACGCACCAGTCCCCAAGGCTCATTGACCATCGCCAACTCGTCATGAAGTTTCGATGTACGTTGACTATATTCCCGATTGTTGGCACCTGCGAAGATTTCTTTGAAGGCAAACTTGCCGTCCTTGATTGGCAAAAGAACGCAATGGATGTGTGGTGAAGTCTCGTCCAAGTGTACATAGAAGGCAACGATATTCTCCTCACCATACTTTCCTGCGACAAAATTATAAATGTCCGTCGCCCATTGCTCAATCTCAGGCATACGCTTGACGGCATAATTTTCCTTGTTGTCACCAGGCTTAAATACAACCTTTTGTTCACCGAAGGCAAGTTCTCGCATCTTCCACAGTGAACCGCTAAAAATGAAATCCGCTACAGTTCTGAAGCGTGGCTCTGCCAACCCCTCATTCTTGTCTTTGATGCCACGAGCTGCCAAGTTCTCAGCCATCAACTGTGGAATAGACTTACTCTTGTCGATAGGTGCTATCTTTCCTCCCTTGGAAATCTGGAAGTTCAGATGCTGTCTACCGAGGTCATAGTTGCCTTTTGCAATAGCCACCTGCCATGCCCTGTCGCTCCAGTTGCGTTGGTATTCACGGCTGAGAGCGGCGGCGCATCCCTTACGTCCCCTGACGTTCAAAACCTGCTTTGCTATTCTTTCCATATCTCTGATATGCTTATATGTGTCAGTAAAAACAGTGTCCCAGCTTGCTGCCTTGGCGGACACTCTCCCGAAGACTGATAGGTCGTAGGGGTAATGAGTTACCACACTCCCTAAATTCGTGAACAGCGGGCAAGCCCGATGCGCTAAAAAAGGCAAGCCACGATGAGTGCGATATGCCAGTACCGAACCGTGAGGTCTTAAAAGGAGAATGTCCGTAAGGCAGCTATAATGGAACAGAATGAACTCTACTTATGGTTGTCCGCCTTGGCGGTTACAACTGGCTTAGCAGCTGTCTCAACTGTTGAGGTAGGACAGCAAACCTTATAAGCGGAACACAGGGATTGGAAAAGGCTCATGTCTTCAGCTGTGTTCAATTTGACGGAAGCAGCCTTTCCATGACTGGCGATGTCGGGCAGTTCCTTTATCAGAAGGAACAACTGGAGCCAGTCTCGATTGAGGACATGAGCAAAGAAGTTAAAGATTGCTTTACACAACTGGTGTTTGCTGCGTTCTTTCTCACCTATGAGTGAGATGCTATCCACGAGTCTGCCAATCATACAAGTGGCAATATCATCAGATGAAAGTTGGTTGTCAGATGATGTAGAAGCAGAGTTGTTTTCTTGCGATAATGCTACCGCACCCTTTATAATCTGCCTACATACAACGGCTGTCTCTTCTGTGGTGGAAGTGCCATTGAACCAACTGTCCATTGTGAAACGGATGATTGGTTCCAATATGTTATTTCGCATTGTTGGAACGTTACCGTCCTTCATGCCAATCATCGTGATGATGGTGTATTTCGTTTCAAACTCCTTGCAGTGTATCAGCCCATGTTCCGTTAATTTTTCGAGGAACTGACGCACGGTGGCACGATGCCAATGCCAGTCCTCCGCAAGTTGAGTTTTGGTTGTGATAAACTGAAAATCTTTCAATTCGTCTGCCACTTCCTTGCTTACGGCTTTCGGCATGTAGTGCTCACAAGCCTTGTCCAGCAGATAGCAGAACGCTTCGTGTTTGGAATACCGCTCGTTATGTCGGTCCTGGAGAGATGCCAGGAAGCCGACAGAGAGACTTACCTTTATATTTTCCTTTGGTATATGTTTCATTGAAAATGTCTTGTTGATATTGTGAAATAATGATTCTCATTTTAGACTGAGTGTTGTAGAATGTGCCAGTACCAAGTGGCATTTTCCAAGAATGGACTAAAAGTAGAAGTTTACGATGTCCTCATGACATTGCGCCAAGTGTCTGCCACTGTCAGGACACTGTGCCTTGAAGATGACCTTTGAGGACGGATAGTAGATGGATGCCACCAAGAGCAAGCCTACCATCACCCCCAATGTGTACAAATGGGGAGTGAACATGAACACCAATGAGGCTGTAAAAGCGATGGCACGTGATTTTCTGTTGTCATGCAACCTATGCAGCAGATTGTCTGCATAAGAGAACTTGAACAGCAACAATGCCAACAGTGCCGTTACATGAGCACCAATCTCGTTGGGCTGTACTTGATATGCCACGAAACTGAACATCAATATTGCCATCAGCAACAGCAATGTGTACAGTTTTCGAAAATTATGCGAAAACACCATGCGGAGATAAAATCCCTGCATCATCCGATTGTTCTTCCTGTAGCACATCGTTGATGCCAAGAGAAGAAACATAGGGAAGAAAAGAAAGATAATCTTGAATATCATAGATCAAATTGTAATGTAAAACGGTCAATAACCTTCGAATAGCTCCAACTCAATAATTCCATAGGTGACTTCCATGAAAAGTCGCTCGACATCCGCCATTGTCAAAGCATTTGAAGCAAGGCGTTTCTTGAAACCAGCATCCTTTCTCATAAGAATCTTGGCACTTCGGTCAATGTCAAGCAGGGGAATATGCCACTCTTGCCCACGGACATAATCATTGTTGGAATGACAGGCCCGAAGGGTAATACACCGACAGCAGACGGTCAGCACCATGCCATGCCGTGAAACTGCGGTGTCTTTCCAATGGAACGAACTGCCAACGTCTATCCATGTGTGGCATTTGTGGATGATGTCCACGATGTTCTGAAGCTGCATGTCGCTCATAAATGGAACGTAATGTCACATGAAACACATCAGCATGTCCGCCTTGTCACGCTTGTACTTGAAGAAGCCTGTCCTCGCTTGCAGTTCCATTTCGTGGCACAAGTCACCGTACATGAACTCCAAGGACTCATAGATTGTCACCATGACGGAGTGGACATTTCCATTGGCATCCGTACTGGCATTCATCTTGTACATCCGCCCGAAATTAGGGTTGGAGAAGGCACAGCAGAACTGTCCGAACTCTGTATGTATGGAAGTCACCTTGTGGTAAAGGATGACCAGTTCCATCTGGTCTTCGAACAGGTTCATCACCTCTTCGAGAGGACAAGGCTTTTCCAATTTGAAGTCAAGCAGGACATAGCCGTCTTCATAGACTGGCTGTTCCATGCGCTCCTGGTTGATAAGCTCTGGCAACTGCAATGGTGCAAGTGCCAGGAAGTCGTTGAGAAATTTATGCAGCATAACTATTGTGTTTATAATGAAGAAATGTATAGCTTGATGAACATATCTGGTAACCCGTCTGTCATATTCTTGTCCATCTGCAAGGAACGGCTAAGACAGGCGATTGTGCCTAAGGCATCTATTGACAGTTGCACCAAATCCTTTCGCTGATTCTCTGAAAGCATCGCCATTCCGAAGTCATCAATGGACAGGAATGGTTGCAGTATCATCCAAAAATAGGCAGTCCGTTGTTCAGCGGAAGTAACCTTTCCACTCTTAATATCAGCAACGCAAGTCTGCGCATTGGCGATGATTCTTCGATTGGTACGAACCGCCATATATGCCACGGCATCCCTTGCCGGTAAGTTTCCTTTCCTTGAAGATTGAGCAATCATCTTGCACACATCTTCTGTTCCACTTGTTATATGCGAAACCGACACGTCGCTCATCTCGTATAGATGAGATAGAAATGTCCTGAACAGCCTATCCTCCGTTTTCAGAAAGGCGAGGAACTGTGATTGGTTGGCAATGCCTTCCTTCTTCACCTTCTCCAAGAAGAAATGATAGGTGGTCAAGATCCTTGTCTTGTCACCTTTATTATATAATGGTATGGTGTCCATACTCTCAAAAAACTTTGAAGCCACCAAGGAAAGGCTGTCCGTTTCCTTCTTACTTTTATAAGGGGAGGCGTTCATCTTCAACAGGAGCACATCCTTAAATGTCCTTCGCTTGGCGGTAGCTATGCGCATAAACTCGTCACGGATGGAGTCATGGACATTGGAAAATTCTTCCATCGGAAACGAATGTGCCTTTTTGATGGTGTCTCGCATCAGACAAACAGAAACCGAGTCTTCTAAAGTACGCCATTTGGATATTTTGTCGGCAAGGTGTTCCATAGACAAATCCTTGTCTGATTTCATCCTTGAAAGGAACTCCTTTTGCGCATCCAATGCCTCCCTTGCATCATGGAAAGATGATTCACTGGCATTTTTTGAACAGGATGCCAGCAAAAGAATGGCAAGTATGATGGCAGACAACATGGACATATGCTTTCTACCTTCAAAGTATGATATGCGAAAACTTGAAGTGCAAGATTGTTTGCACTTCACCCTCAATCGGCTTTTTGCCGCAGATATGATAATATTTATACTTTCCATTTCGGACTTTGTTTGAAATTTGCAGTGCGAATTTACGACTATTTATCGGGTATTCATTCAAACTAAATCAAACTTTATGTTTTATTTTCATTCATACTTTATAGCATGATATGAAATGATAATATATCCAAGAAAGTGCAGTACATCAATCTTTAATTAACTATAATAATTATCAGAGTATGATTATACTTTGATGGAATATAAGTATCTTTGTCGGCAAATTACAAATCAGTGTATAATAGCTATGGCAAAAGTAGGTTACATATTTAACTCGGAGCAGTATGACACATTCACCTTTGACCGGGCTTGGATGGAGAAGTATGGCTGCTGCCGTATCATAGAAGATAGTGCAAGCCAAGAGAAGACACGCCCGGAATGGAAGCAGCTCATGGATTGTCTGGAACGAGGTGACGAACTGGTCATCTCGAAGTTCAGTAATGCGCTGCGTGGTGTTCGGGAATTAGCGATGTTCCTGGAGTTTTGCAGGGTGAAGGTGATAAGGATAATATCCATTCAGGATAAGATTGACTCAAAGGGGGAGTTGTTTCCAAGTACATCAATCGCCGATGTGCTTTTCATGTTCGGTTCGTTGTCCGAAGAGATAGTTGCCTTGCGCAAGGCTGCTACCCATGTGGAATATATAAAGTCGGGTATCAAACCTGCCAAGAGTTCAACTCCAAAGAAAGGCATTGACCGTGAGAGGAATATCGTCAATATGTATAACAACAACTACACTATCGATGACATCTGGAAGGTCAGCGGCTTCAGGAGCCGCAGCTCGGTGTTCCGCATACTCAACAAGTATGGGGTGAAGCTGAACCGTGGAAAATTCAGCGGACCGCTCGGCAAGAGGAAGCCAAAGAATGAAAGTGAAATATAAAAGGTGATTTTATGAAGAATATACTTTGTTTTGAGGGAGAATGGAAATTCAATACCCACAAAAAGCCTGAACGCTTTGATTTGAATAGCGAGCCTATTCTTAGAATGTTGAAAGAATATCATAAATGCGATGCTATTTATAGGCACATTTTGACAAAAGAGGATTTGAAACTCTACATAGAGTATTTCAACAGGAACAAACGTGAATGGAATAAAATAGACATTGTTTATATAGCTTGTCATGGTTGGTTTCATTCTATAAGTTTAGAGGGAGAGAATGGAAATGTTGATTTACAAGAATTGGCAGATATAGCCGGGGATTTCTTCCGTGATAAAATAGTTCACTTTAGTTGCTGTAAAACACTCGCTAACACCTCTGAAGTTGAGCACTTCAAGTCTATTACAGGCGCAAAATTGGTATGCGGATATAAGAAGAGCATAGATGCAATGAAATCAGCCATAGCTGACACGGCTTTACTGAATGAATTGATAACAAGCAACAAGCCAGGCAATATCAAAAATATTACCATTAGTAAGTTCCGCAAAACATACAAAACCTTATTGAACGAATTAGATTTTTGTGCAATATAGATAAATGATGAGCCATACTGCAACTGATGCTTGCAGTATGGCTTGCCCATAATACTTGGCAGATAAGGCAATTCCTTATCTGTCTCTTCTGAAATCATTCCGTTTGTCTCCGTGAAAAAGGCTTTTAAGCGTTCCGCCTAAAGCCTTGAACACGAAGAACACCACGAACAAAGATACGATGTCGTCCATACGCTATAGTTTTCGTTTGTTATACTTGTGACTTGTACAGATTGATGATGTCCATCCCCATCGACTTGGCTTTTCGGCAAGTGTAGAACGTGCCACCCTTGGGCTTGCCGTCGAAGAAAGCAATCAGTCCGCACGAATGAGAAAGCATATAATCATTTCGTCTGAGCAAGCATCCATTGAAATAGTACTTACTCAAAAGGATAGCATCGTCCGCTTTGTCAAGAATATCCCAATAGCGGTCTTGCTCCCTTGCGCTCCACCTCTCGTTCTGACCGTCATAGGGAATGACGGCAATAAGTTTCAGATTGGGAAGTTCCACTTTCAATGAAATCACCTCCTCGGCTGCCAACATATCGAAACCGAGTGCCATGCCACAATAGAAATTGGTGATGCCCATAGCATAGAGCAGCCTTATCTTGCCCCTCAGTTTCTTCCTTATCTCGTCCTTGCGGTCTTCCGCTATCGTGCGATGTCCCGAAAAAGCCACGGAATTGGCTTTGATGTACTTTGTCTTATCCATATCACTTTGCATATTTATAGTGTGTGCGTCCCAAGAAAAGACCGCCTAATACGTTTCCGCCAAACATTTCCAACTGATTGGCAAAAATGGCATAGCTTGCGCCGGTCGTTACCACATCATCAAAAACATAGATGTCCTTGCCTTTGAAGTAGGCTTCATCAAACTCAATCACTTGTGTCTTAGTGATGCTCTTTTCCTTGTCATGGCGGTGCTCGTGTACTGCCAAGCGGTCGCCTGAAACGGATATGTGCGAATAGCCGTTGATGATGCCGCAAAGCTCGCTCACACGATTACAGAAAGCCATGTATCGACTCTCGTTCTTGGCTTGGGTGCTGGCTGGCACACATACAAACACGATGTCCTTTATCTTCTCACCACAAACTTTGATAAGATGTGCTGCGGTCATTTGCGCCACCTTCTCAAAAGCGTTGTCCCTTGCATCCTTGAACGCCCAAATCAGTTGGCGTGCAGCCACTGCGTCCTCGCCCACATTGCGAACCCTCACAGGAAAATACTTCAAGAAGAAATCCATCCTCTTGCTCAGCTGTCTCTTGGTGTTGTCGTCTATCATTCTTGCCATAGTCGGAAAATTATTTGCGTTAAACTCGATTATTTATTTTCCCTATTTTCGGAAGCCTTTCGGCTTGCCCAAGGGATATTTTTCCGCCACGCAAAGGAGTTGGAAGGCAAAAAGACAAATCGGAAGCGAAAAATACGCTCTATATGCAAGGCACATAGAGGAAGATTTTTTGAAAAGCATCCATGAGGCCCAATTTGGCATTTGCCATGCAACTGGTACCTTTGCGGAAAATATCCGAAGCGGCAAAGACGATGGACGAAATGAAATGGCTATAAGTGCTACTACATAAGATTACAACTAGAAAAGGGTGGGTGTGGAACTGCGCCATTGGTGCAATTCCGCAAGGGAGGGACGAAGTGCTATAAAGAGAGAATGGCTTGCCGATTATAACAGAAGGACGGAACAAAGATGCGGCAGGAGTAATTGGGAAACTCTCTTGGCATCCATGCCGAGTGTGTTTCCGCTCCTGCCTTCATGCCATGTGGCTTATTGCAGTAGCGACAGTTGGTCGCCACAGTCAAGGAGCCTTTTGGCATAAAATCTTTGTGACGGCTATAAAAGGGTAAACCATGGATTATAAAAGGAAGACAAGAAGCGAATATAAAAGATATGGGTGGGAGTGAAACTGCGCAATAGCCAGACAAGCAACTTAACGAAAGGGATGGCATTGGTAGACAGCATGTAAGTGACGGTTGCGTTACGGATGCCGTTCGCCAATGCCATTCTGTTCGTGCTTGTCCTTCGGCAAATGGTCATTCTTCATCTTTCGGGATCTTACTCCCGATAAATAAAGAATGTCGCTTTGACGAACTGTTGGTGCGGTTTCGCAGATGGGTGGGGAAAAGTAATAAAAAGGGAAGACGGCTTGACGCTTATAATAGCAGTACGCATGCGGTTATAAGAGTAAACTTGCTAATAGTGGCTATAAAAGTAAACATGGTTGTATGAGCAAAACAAAAGCGACCGAAGCCGCTTTGTTTATTGGAGAGAATGAAGAAATCCTATTTCTTGCCTTTCTTGGTAGGCTTTTCAGGCTCTGCCGCTGGAGCTTCCTCCTTGTCTGGTGTAGGATAGAACTTGTTTGCGATGAAGACGATGCGGTTGTGCTTGGTGCCTTGCTGATCAACCCACTCGTCTGGCTTGAAGTAGCCCTCGACGGTGAGCATGGTTCCCTTCTGCAGCTTGTCGAAAGAATCAACATGCTCGTTCTTGCGCCATGCCTCCATGTTCATGAAAGCTGATACTCTGTTGGTTTCCTCACCATTCTTCTCCTGACGGCTGACTGCCAATGAGAAACGTGCTACAGAAGCGTTGGTGAACTGACGGATTTCTGCGTTGTTGCCTACGAATCCTGTTACAACGAAAGTGTTCTCGATCTTTTTCATATTGAATTACTTTTTGAAGTGAAACTTAATTTTTACATGCAATCCAAGAGCAGGGATGTGGCACATGAGGGCAGCACCATGAAAATCGACTATAATACTCGTTTTCTGTTGGCGGTGAGGAGAAAAAGGAAGATTATCGGCTATTTTATTGGTCACAGCGAAGCGACCGCACAAGACGGATTCCATCTGTCGAAGCATCACGCTACCTTTGCATAGGAAAAATAGTGGCTTCAAAAAATCGGTAATTCAAAAAAGGACGCAAGAATACCGTAACAGCATCGTATGGCTCAATCATTTGCAGTAACCATCACCAATGCAAAACACGTTTCCATGTCGTGTGCCGTCATAAACAATGGTAAACCAACAGGCAATACACTTTTCTGCATGGAGGGTGGTCGCATGAGCATATTGACAAAGACAAGCAGAAGGAGAACCAGCTTCGAAGGCTACTCCTATTTGTAGAGGAAGGTAAGCATGAGCAACCAACTACAATCGCAATGCTGCAAACAAGATCCATCCTCAGACAAAAGGCTTCATTGCACGAAAAGCTCCAAGAAAGGCGTAGTCGCAGATTTTATCTCATACAAAGAGGCAGGTCGCCATTTGGCGAATACAACCATCAAAGCATAGCCATATAAAAGTTTATCGGCAAACGATGAAGGGAGTTTGCCGTTACATACAAAAGGGCTTTTACTGGCGGAAAGAAAAAAGATGCCTGGCGAGTATAACCTTCACCAAGCATCCTTTTCGTCAGTCATAGACAAGAACGTCATCACGTCTTTCTACAATTTCCTTGCCATTGCGCAATTTCACTACGATGTCCTCACCATAGTCTGCAACCACGAAACCTTCTGTGCGTCCTCTGTAGGGTATCAGCAGTGTGCAACTGCAACCGATAATGTCGGTCAATTCTTCGTATTCAAACATAGCTCTATAAAGTTTGTGGGTTCTCCGAATGATAAATCACCTTGCAATCCTCAACCTCGGCAGGTAGTCCAAAGGCAGGATAGTGTGAGAATGATGCGTTTCCATCTTGGCTGAGTGGAGAAACAATCTCCACTTGCCATTTCTGCATGAAGCCATCAACCATCTTGATGTCTTCATCACTCAATCCCGTAGGGTCGCCATTGATGATGTAGCATAATGCCCATGTGGGGATTTTCTCTATCGTCTCAAATCTTTCCATCAGTCAAACGTGAACTTGTTTATATAATAATAGGTGTCCTCGTTCTCATACTCATAGCCGTTGATGAAGTCCATCATTTCATCTTCGGTTCTGTCACCTTGCGAGATACCCATCTTCTCACACCACTTGGCAATAGCATCTTGGCAAGTGTTAAAGATATCCTCACAAGCATCCTCGAAAGGCTCACCCGAAGAACTCACACAGCATTCCTCTGGGAAGAAGCCTTGCTCGTCATGGACATAGAAAATGTCGCATCCACATTCTATCTCACGATAACTGACGGAAAGTTCTCCACCAAGAACTTTGTTCAATTCATCAAAGAACTCCTCACAGGCAGACCATGCACTTTCGGTGTCAAAGGACAACAAGCAGATGTCCTCGTCTGCCTCAAACTCTGCCCAATAGATATATCCTCTTACCGATATGCCCATCTTCTCATAGTCGATGCCATAGTGTTCCGCCAACTTGTAGAGATGTACGTTCTTGGTGTTCACCTCCATTGTTTGGAGCGTGTTCCAAAGGTCGGCTACCGCCTTGCGTTCGCCCATCACCTTGTACTGAGTGTCACAAATGTTTGCCATAAGTCTTCATTTTTTTATTCCCTAATTTTGCATCTGCAATTTCGGGATTGATTTAAATTTTGTTGCCTCAAAAGGTGTCTGTGCTTTTCCTGCAAGGTTCTCTGCTAAAATACAACCTGCAAGGTGGAGATTTTAGCAAGAGACCATAGGCACTGACCTTGCAAGGAATATGGGTACAGACATTACCTTTGCAACCAAATTTATCAAAGCCCAGAAATGGTGATGAAGATTCAGGTAACGGAGTAACAATTAGAAAAGTTGAGATATGAGGATAAAAAGAGACAAGAACGACTTGAAACAAGCGATTACAAGTGGAAAGTAACAGAAATCATACAAGAGTTCTTACTGGCGGAAAGAAAGAGAGCGACAACCCAATACTGCACATGGCACGATTGGGCTATCGCTCCGCAATTCGTTCAGTTCATCCAATCCATTAGTATATATATCCTAAGATGAATGAATTTATATTTGTGTATTGGCTTTGGTTGGTAGCCATAGACAAGTAACACATCTTTTTTCTTTCCGCCAGTAAAAATGGTTCTTGAAGTAAAAGTAACAGGGAAAATGGTTGTTGGGTAGCAAAATTTGTTGCACAAGATTTGTTTTTCATTTTGTTGGTTCTTTCTTGTCACCCAATAAAATGATGCTTACGTTTGAGTTTTCCTGTACCTGCTGATAATCAAGTAGGTAACAAATAAGAAATATCGTCTTTCAATGTACAACGCTGAAAGCCCCACGTAGATGTATAAGTATGTGATAGCCTTATACCACTACACACAAAAATATGCATAGCAATATGATGGGCATGAATACAATACATCCCTTGGGGCGTTTCCGTTGCTTTGTTTTTGACAGACATTTGGGAAGTTGCGAAGTTCACGAATCGTCAAAACAAAAGCGTCAGTAACGCCTTATTATGTATATATGTCAATACCGAAATCCGATCATTATGGTGTTGTGTTACAGCATCTTTGGATGATGAAATCAGATCATGACTTTGCAAATTTAATGATTTCTTTTAACAAAACAAATATAAATGGATATTTTTTTATTCACCAGTCTAATTTTTAACTTAGAATGTAATTCTTATTACAGATGCCAAATGTTATGATGGCTGTAAGATGAACTTATCTGCCTGGCAGATGGCTGGTAGATAACCCCGTTTTTAGAGTTGTCTGCCAGCCTTTATTGCGCTTATATAGAGTGGGTTAGGGCAGGTGCTGGGAGATATGGTAGATTTTTTCACCAACAGCATTTATATATAGTCATACGATACGAAATTTATATATAGTCATACGATACGAAAAACGGGGATGCACCCTATGCAGGTACATCCCCGTGTGTTTGGTTTATGCTTATGGCTTATGCCGTCGAAGCAGAGGCTGCGAAGCCATACGCCGCGGCAAAAGACTGCTGCTTACTTCTGAAGCAATGCCATAGTGTCCTTAGCAATCATCAGCTCCTCGTCGGTCGGGATAACGCAAACCGTTACCTTTGACTCCGGTTTAGAGATGATAGCCTCCTCGCCGCGCACCTTGTTAGCCTCTGCGTCCATTTCTACGCCGAGGAACTCAAGGCCCGAGCAAGCCTCAAGACGAGTGCCAATCTGGTTCTCGCCTACACCGGCTGTCCATACGATGATGTCAACGCCACCCATAGCGGCAGCGTAAGCGCCGATGTACTTCTTGATGCGGTAGTTGTACATCTTCAGAGCGAGCTGTGCGCGCTTGTTGCCCTCAGCGGCAGCGCTCTCTACCTCGCGCATGTCAGAAGAGATGCCGGTGATGCCGAGCACACCGCTCTCCTTGTTGAGGAAGTCTGCCATCTCCTGCGGCTTCTTGCCGAGCTTCTCCATGAGGAATGTAACGGCAGACGGGTCGATGTCGCCAGAACGGCTGCCCATCATCACGCCAGCGAGCGGAGTGAGACCCATAGAGGTGTCGACGCACTTGCCGAACTTAACGGCTGACACAGAAGCGCCGTTGCCGATGTGGCAGGTGATGATGCGTTGTGTCTTGATGTCGCGGCCAAGGAACTCGCACACGCGCTGCGATACGTAGCGGTGGCTGGTGCCGTGGAAGCCGTAGCGGCGTACGTGATACTTCTCGTAGAGCTCGTAAGGCACGGCGTAGAGGTAAGCGTAGTCGGGCATGGTGCTGTGGAATGCGTTGTCGAACACGCATACCTGCGGCACCTCCGGCATCAGCTTGTCTACGGCGCGCAAGCCCTTCAGGTGGCCTGCGTTGTGTACAGGAGCGAGGTCGCAGAGGCTCTCGATGCCGTCCTCTACCGACTTGTCGACGATGACGCTCTTCTCGAAGAGGTCGCCACCCTGCACGATGCGATGACCTACGGCGTCGATCTCGCTGAGCGACTTGATAGCGCCGAACTCAGGGTCGAGCAAGCACTGGAACACGAAGTTGACGCCTTCCTTATGGTCGGGCATGTCGTGCATGATCTTCTTCTTCTCGCCGTTAGGCAGAGTGATTTTGATGAATGCCTCATCAAGACCGATACGCTCAACGCCGCCTGCTGCCAGCACTGAGTTGTCGTCCATATTGTACAGCTTGTACTTGATTGAAGAGCTGCCACAATTAAGAACCAATATCTTCATTACTTTGAGTTTTGAGTTTTGAATTATTACTTAGCGTCCATTGCCTGGCAAGCTGTGATAGCCACCATGTAGTAGATGTCCTCTATAGAGCAACCGCGAGAAAGGTCGTTCACCGGACGAGCGATACCCTGGAGGATCGGACCGATGGCGAGGGCGTTGCCCAGGCGCTGAACGAGCTTGTAAGAGATGTTGCCCACCTCGAGGTTCGGCACAACGAGCACGTTAGCGTGACCTGCGATGAGAGAGCCCGGAGCCTTCTTCTCGCCTACAGCCGGCACGAGAGCAGCGTCTGCCTGCAGCTCGCCGTCGAGCTTCAGCTCAGGAGCCAGCTCGTGAGCGAGGCGTGTAGCCTCAACAACCTTGTCTACCACCTCGTGCTTTGCAGAGCCCTTTGTAGAGAAGCTCAGCATAGCCACACGCGGGTCCTGAATGCCAGCCACCGAGCGTGCTGTCTGCGCTGTACAAACAGCGATCTGAGCCAGCTGCTCTGCTGTCGGAACCGGTGTAACGGCTACGTCGCCCATCACGATGATGCCGTCGTCGCCGTACTGGTGCTCGTGGGTGAGCATGAGCATTGCGCCGCTCACGCATGTCACGCCGGGAGCGCACTTGATAATCTGCAGTGCAGGGCGCAGAGTGTCGCCCGTTGTGCTCAGCGCACCAGAGATCTGGCCGTCGGCACCCTCGGTCTTGATGATCATGCAGCCGAGGTAGAGCGGGTTCTTCACGAGTTCGCGAGCCTGCTCAATGGTCATGCCCTTCTTCTTGCGAAGCTCGGCGAGGAGCTCTGCATACTCCTCAGCCTTCGGGTTGTTCAACGGGTCTACGATGGTAGCCTTGTCGATGTTGTGAAGGTCCCACTTTGCAGCGAGAGTCTTCAGCTCGTCGGGGTTGCCGATGAGGATAAGGTCAGCCAGGTCGTCAGCGAGGACGCGGTCGGCAGCCTTCAGAGTGCGCTCCTCTGTTGCTTCAGGGAGCACGATGCGTTGTTTGTTGCTCTTTGCGCGAGCTACAATGTGTTCAAGTAAGTTCATATATCTATGATTTAACTAAGTTCCGTATTCTTACAGTGTCTGCTTTACCTCAATCTCTGTGAAGGTCTCGAGCACGTCGCCCTGCTGTATGTCGTTGAAGTTGACGAGCGAGATACCGCACTCGAAGTTGGTAGCCACCTCCTTAACGTCGTCCTTGTAGCGCTTGAGGGCTGCGATGTCGGCTGTGTGAACCACGATACCGTCGCGGATGACACGAGCACGGTCGACACGATGTACCTTGCCTTCTGTTACGTAGCAGCCGGCAACGGTGCCCACCTTCGAGATCTTGTAGACCTCGCGCACCTCTACCTGACCGGTGATAACCTCCTTCTTCACCTTGTCGAGCATACCGATCATAGCCGACTTTACGTCGTCGATAGCGTCGTAGATGACAGAGTAGGTGTTGATTTCAACGCCTTCCTGCTCAGCCAGCTTGCGTGCTGCGGCAGACGGGCGCACCTGGAAGCCCACGATGATGGCGTCTGAAGCGTCGGCGAGCGTTACGTCGCTCTCCGAGATCTGACCTACTGCCTTGTAGATGACGTCCACCTTGATCTTCTCTGTAGACATCTTGATGAACGAGTCGGAGAGAGCCTCGATAGAACCGTCGGTGTCACCCTTGACAATGATGTTAAGCTCCTTGAACGAACCGAGAGCGATGCGGTGAGAGATGTCAGAGAGGGTGAGACGCTTCTGTGTGCGAAGGCCCTGCTCGCGCTGCAGCTGCAGACGCTTGTTGGCGATGTCGCGTGCCTCCTGCTCTGTCTCGAGCACGTGGAACGAGTCGCCGGCTGTCGGCGCGCCGTTCAAGCCGAGGATGATTGCAGGTTCAGCCGGACCTGCCGACTGTATGCGCTGGTTGCGCTCGTTGAACATAGCCTTGATGCGTCCCCATGATGTGCCGGCGATGATGTTGTCGCCCACGCGCAGCGTACCGTTGCTTACGAGCACCGTAGAAACGTAGCCGCGGCCCTTGTCGAGCGACGACTCGATGATAGAACCCGTTGCCTTGCGGTTAGGGTTGGCCTTCAGGTCGAGCATCTCTGCCTCGAGGAGCACTTTCTCCATGAGGTCGCTGATGCCGATGCCCTTCTTGGCGCTTATCTCCTGGCACTGGTACTTGCCGCCCCATTCCTCTACGAGGAGGTTCATGCCTGCCAGTTCCTCACGTACGCGGTCGGGGTTAGCGCCCGGCTTGTCGATCTTGTTGATTGCGAACACCATCGGCACGTTGGCAGCCTGAGCGTGTGCGATAGCCTCCTTGGTGGTAGGCATCACGGCGTCGTCGGCAGCGATGATGATGATGGCGATATCCGTCACCTGAGCACCACGGGCACGCATAGCGGTGAACGCCTCGTGACCCGGAGTGTCGAGGAACGTAATCTTACGTCCGTCCTCCAACTGCACGTTGTATGCACCGATGTGCTGTGTGATGCCGCCAGCCTCGCCAGCGATGACGTTTGTCTTGCGTATATAGTCGAGCAAAGAGGTCTTACCGTGGTCTACGTGACCCATCACGGTTACGATCGGAGCGCGCGGAACGAGGTCGTTCTCGTCGTCCTCCACCTCGGTGATTGCCTCCTGCACTTCTGCACTTACGTATTCTGTCTTGAAGTCGAACTCCTCAGCAACGAGGTTGATGGTCTCGGCGTCGAGGCGCTGGTTGATAGACACCATGATGCCCACGCTCATGAGCGTACCGATAACCTGGTTCACGCTCACGTTCATCATCGTAGCGAGTTCCGATACGGTAACGAACTCCGTCAGCTTCAGTGTCTTGCTCTCCTTCTTCTCCTCGCGCAGCTCCTCGTTCATCTTCTCTTGAGCAGCCTCGCGCTTCTCCTTACGATACTTGGCGCCCTTCTTGTTCTGGTTCTGCTTGTTAGTAAGGCGTGCGAGCGTCTCCTTTACCTGGCGTGCTACGTCCTCATCGTTCACCTCAGCCGGCTTTTGCTGTCCGCCGCGGTTGCGGTTCTTCTTCTTGTTCTTGTTGCTTGTGCCGGCATTGCCGCCACCGTTCTGCTTGCCGCCGTTGTTGCCTCCGCCGTTGGGCTGGTTAGACGCAGCGTTGATGTCTACGCGCACCTTGTTGATGCGTTCGCGCTTCTTCTTGTCGCCGCGCTGCTGCTGCGCCTTGTCCTCACGCTCCTTGCGCTTCTCCTCCTTCGACTTCTTCTTCGGACGAGTGCTCTGGTTGAGCGTAGAGAGGTCGATCTTGCCCAATACGTTCACCTTCGGCGCGTTGAGTATCTTCTTCTCGCTCTTTGTGGTGAAGATGCCTGTCTCTGTCTTCGGTGCTTCTGCCGGCTTCTCTGCGGCTTCCACCTTCTTCGGGGCGCTTGCTGTGTTGTTTACAACAGTCTTTGCTGCTTCCTGTTTCTTTTCCTGCTTGTGCTCTTTGTTCTGACCCACAGTGTTCTGATTTTTGTTTTGATTGTCCACTTTAGCCTCTGTGCTTGCTTTCTGTGGTGCTTCGGAATTTGTTGCCGGCTTCTGACTTACGGCATTAGTCTTTGCCTGCGGCTCTTTATGAGTCTCAGGTGTTGCTGGCTTTTTCTGTGCCGGTTTCTTGTTCAGACTGTCCAGATCTATCTTGCCCAGCGGCTTGTACTGCTGCTGAGTAGACGATTTGAGGAGCGGCTCAGCCTGGGTCTCCTCGCTGCGTTTCTTCTCTTTCGGCTTCTTCTGCAAGAGTTTCTCGGCTTGAGAACGAACCTCCTTGTCCTGCTGGAAGGCTCCAGCGAGTGCGGCGTACTGTGCGTCGCTCAGCTTGAAGCTGGGCTCAGCCTTTACCTCTCCAAGGTCACTTCTTTTCTCAAGGAACTCCACTGCCGTCTGGAGCCCGATGTTCAACTCTCGTAATGCTTTGTTTAACCTGATGCTCATATTTTGCTGTTTTAAAAGTAAAAGAGTAAAGGAGTAAAAAAGTAAAACGTCTGCCTACCTCTGCTTCGGCCTCGTGCCCTTTTTCGGGGCGTTGCGTGGAGAAAGCTACCCGCTTTACGTCTTTCCTTTTCCTTATAAAATTTGTTTATAAATATGTTAGTGTGTAGATACTCGCTAAGGGAGCTTCAAAAACCATGCGGTTTTGAGACTCCCTTATATGTGTATCTTGATTACTCGAATTCGGCGCGCAACACCTTCAGCACGTTGTCGACAGTCTCCTCTTCGAGGTCTGCCTTCTCAACGAGCATGTCGCGCGGAGCGTTGAGCACTGCCTTGGCTGTATCGAGACCGATGCCCTTGATGGCGTCGATAACCCACTGGTCGATCTCGTCTGCGAACTCGTCGAGGTAGATGTCCTCGTCGGCGTCCTCTTCAGACACTTCGCGGAATACGTCGATGGTGTACTCTGTGAGCAGCGATGCGAGCTTGATGTTCAGACCGCTGCGGCCGATGGCGAGGCTCACTTCCTCTGGCTTCAGATATACCTCTGCCTTCTTGTTCTCCTCATCAATCTTGATGCTCGACACCTTAGCCGGTGAGAGCGCACGCTGGATGAAGAGCTTTGTGTTGCCGGTGTAGCAGATGACGTCGATGTTCTCGTTGCAGAGCTCGCGTACGATGCCATGAACGCGGCTACCCTTTACGCCGACGCATGCACCTACCGGGTCGATGCGGTCGTCGAAGCTCTCTACTGCTATCTTGGCGCGCTCGCCGGGGATGCGTGCGATGCGGCGGATGGCGATGAGACCCTCTGCGATCTCGGGCACTTCTGCCTCAAGCAGGCGCTGGAGGAACATCGGGCTGGTGCGCGAGAGGATAATCTTCGGGTTGTTGTTCTCGTTGTCAACGCGCTCGATGACGGCGCGTATTGTCTCGCCCTTGCGGTATACGTCTGCCGGAATCTGCTCTGCCTTCGGGAGAATAAGCTCGTTGTTCTCGTCGTCTACCACGAGCACCTCGCGCTTCCATACCTGGTAAACCTCGGCTGCGATAACCTGGCCTACGCGGTCCTTGTATTTGTTGTAGAGCGAGTCGTGCTCGAGCTCAAGAATCTTCGAAGCGAGAGTCTGGCGCAAGTTGAGGATGGCGCGGCGACCGAACTTGGCAAAGTCGACACGCTCCGACACGTCTTCGCCCACCTCGTAGTCGGGCTCTATCTTGCGTGCCTCCTTGAGCGACACCTGCTTGTTCTCGTCCTCTACCTCTCCGTCAGCCACTACCACACGGTTGCGGTATATCTCGAAGTCGCCTTTGTCAGGGTTTACGATAACGTCGAAGTTCTCGTCGCTTCCGAATATCTTTGCGAGAACGTTGCGGAAGCTCTCCTCCAAAACGCTTACCAAAGTAGTGCGGTCGATGTTCTTTGTCTCCTTAAACTCCTTGAAAGAGTCGAACATGCTCACCACGTCGTCTTTTTTAACTGCTGCCATAGCTTATTTGAAATTTATTAAGTATTTTGTATATTTCACTTTGTCCATCTGGAAGGTGTGGTCTGTGTCTACGAGCTGCGGGCGCTTCTTGCCTTCCACCTTCTGCTTCTCCTGCACCGTCACAGTGAAGTCGTTGCCTTCAACGGCTTTGAGCACACCTTTGTACTTCTTTCCGTCTGCGTCGAGCACTTCCACGTCCTTGCCTACGAAGCAGTGGTACTGCTGAGCCACCTTGAAAGGCTGTCCCAGTCCGGCTGATCCTACTTCAAGTTCATAGTCCTCTTCGTCGCGGCTGAGGTGGTCTTCGATGAAACGGCTCAATTCTACGCAGTCTTCAATCCACACGCCGTCGGCATGGTCAATTTCTACTACGATACGGTCGTCGGGGCTTATCTCGATGTCAACAAGGAAATACTCCTTGCCGTCAAGCCACTCTTCTACGATACTTCTTACGGTGTCTTTGTTTATCATATATTGCATTTATAAATAAAAATGAGGAGCTCTCTCGGAGCCCCTCATTCCACTGAACGATGCAAAATTACTAATTTTTCGCAACGTTTGCAAATATTTACTGAGTTTTCTACCCTGTTTCGGGCGTTTTATCGTCTAAGCCACGGCTCTGGGTTGAGTCGGCTGCTGTTCTTGTGCAGCTGGAACTGCAGTATGCCTTCGCCGCCGACTGCTCCGAGCGCCTGACCGGTCGACACCTTCTGGTCTTTATGCACGCTTACCGACGTGAGGTTGCAGTAGACCGAGATGTAAACGCCGTGGCGCACCATCACGAGCCACTGTCCGCCGATGCCGTACACCGCACTTACTATGCCGTCGTATACGGCGCGTGCCTGGCAGCCTGGCTGTCCCTTGATGTTGATGCCCTTGTTGTCGAGCGTCACGCCGTGCAGACCCTCGATGGTGTTCTGTCCGTAGTGCGACACGATGCGGTAGCCGCCCGATACAGGCATGGGCAGACGTCCGCGGTTTGCCTCGAAGCCGCCCGACATCATGCGGTCTACCGACGACACGGTGTAGGTCTGTTCCACTTCGCGCTTGGCGTTGGCAATTTCTTTCGTAGAGCGGCGCTCGTCTGCCTTTGCCTTGCGCTCTATAGCCTCGCGCTGAGCCTCTGCCTCGCGAGCCTGCTGCTCGGCGCGTGCCTTCTGCTGTGCTGTGGCTTCGCGAGCACGCTGCTTGGCGCGTTCCTCAGCCTCGCGAGCTTCGCGCAGTCGGCGTTCGTTCTCGGCGCGTGCTCTTTCTGCCTCGGCACGCTTACGAGCCAATTCTGCCTCGCGACGCTTCTTCGCAGCGGCGGCTTCGGCAGCCTTGCGACGTGCCTCCTCCTCGGCACGCTTGCGCGCCTTCTCCACTTCTATAGCGACGAGTCGGTCGATTTGCGCATTGAGGGCGCTGGCGTCCTTACGCTGCTTAGCTATTACGCTCTGTATAGTCTTCTGCTGCTTCTGCAGCGAGTTGACCATAGTCTGCTGTTCGCTCTGCTTGCTCTCAAGCGCGCGGTGCTCCTGTCTGCCCTTGTTGAGCATCACGTTTTTCTGTCCGCGCACCTGCTGCAGCTGCTTATGCTTCTCGTTCACCTGCAGCTGCTTCGACTTCACCATCTCGCCCTGAGCTTTCTGCCACGACGAGTATTCGCGCACGAAGCGCAGACGGCGATACATCTCGGTGAGACTCTTCGCCGAGAAGATGAACATCAGGCGGTCCTGCATGGTGTGTTGTCTTGAGATGTAGCGCATCGACTTCACGTACTTCGCCTTACGCTCCTTCAACTGCTGCTGCAGTGTGGCGAGCTGGGCGTTGAGCAGTCCGATGTTGCCGTCGAGGTGTGTTATGTCGCGCTGTATGCCGTCGATGTTCTGCTTGTGGCGGTCTATCTCGCTGTTGAGGATGAGCAGGTCGTTGAGGCGCTTCTTCACGTCGGCTTTGTTGGCGCGCAGAGCCGCCTCCTGTTTCTTTATCTCCTTTTGAATGCCCGAGCGCTTGCTCTGCAGTCCGCGAATCTCGGCTGTAGAATACTTTGCGTTGTTCTGCTTTGTGCCTCTCTTCTTCTTTGTAGCGGTCTTCTTGCGCTGCGTTGTTTTCTTTTTTGCAGCGGTGGCGTGTTTTCTTGCCGTCGTTGTCTTCTTGCGCTGAGTGGTTGTCTTCTTTGCGGCGGTTGTCTTGCGCTGCTGTTGCTCGGCGTTGACGCCGTTCGCCGTGCAGGGTAGGGCGAGAGCTATCAGGGCGGCGAGCATTATGTTTATTAACTTCTTCATTCTTGCGACGTGTTTATTGCATCAATTGCGCTGCGTTTTTTTACTGCAGCGATGTTATCTTGCGGAGCAGTTCGTCTACCTCCACCTTGCGATACTTCGACGACACCTCGGTCTTGGCGTCCCAGTCGGCGCTGGTCTTCGGCGCAGACATCTGTAGCGTCACCTGCGCTGCATGGTTCTTGCCGCCGTAGTTGGTGTTGAAGCCGAACTGCTGCATCATCGGGAACTTCTTTGCGCCTACGGTCTTGAAGTCGTCGTAGCTCCAGGCGAGCGACGATGTGCCGTGCGCAGCGCTGCGATACGAGATGTCGGCGTTCTTGATGAGCGCTGTGGCTGCGTCTACGCTCCACTTGAATGTCATGTTGCCGCTTGAGAGCGACACGGGTACACGCGAACCTGCGGCAGTTATGTCAGCTGCGAACTTCTTCAGGTCGGCGGCAGACAGGTGCTTGGCGCCGGGCGCCGTGAGCTGGTTCCAGAACAGCGACTGCAGGCTGTAGAACGAGATGCCGTTGTTGGCGAGGAAACTCACCTCCGAATACGAAGCCTTTATGTACTCCTTATGGTAGCGGTCGATGAGCAGCACATAGTCGGGCGTGAACTCGATGCGGGCGAGTTCGCTGCGCAGGATAGGCATGAGCAGCTGGATGCGTATGCACTCGTCCTTGCGCATGCTGAGCTTGGCGGGCACCGTAATCTCCTTGCTGCCCGTCTTCAGCGTGAAGTCGCCACTGGCGAGTATGTTCGCTGTGGTGGTGGCGTTGTCGGCAATGCGCTGCACGAACTGCAGCGACTGCTTCTCAGCCGACTTCTCGGTCTGTGCGTGTGGCAGCGAAGGCAGTTTTGTGCCGTCGGTGATGGTCTTCTTGCTCGCACACGAAGCCATGAGCAACATAGCCATGGCTATCGGGGCGTATCTTGATATCTTCTTCATCTTATTATTGTTTTCTGTTTCGTTTCGTGGACTTTTCTGTTTTGTTCGGTGTATGCATGCCACGGCAGCATCGTTGCACTACTTCAGCTTGCGTGTCTTTATCTTGCGTTCGAGCTGAGTCTTGTCGCCTCCGCTCTCAATCGCCTTCTGCCAGTATTCTACGGCTTTCTGCTTGTCGCCCGTCATCAGATAGATGTCGCCGGCGTGTTCCCAAAGCACGTTGCTCGGGTCCTTGTCGTTGGCGAGAGTGAGGTCGATGTACGCCTTCGCCTCGTCGTAGCGCTTCTGCAGGAACAGGATCCAGGCGTAGGTGTCGAGGAATGTGGCGTTCGTAGGTTCCTCCTTCAGCGTCTTCAGACTCATCTCTGCCGCACTGTCGAGGCGTGTGTTCTGCATCGAGAGATAGTAGGCGTAGTTGTTGAGCACCTGCACGTTGTCAGCCTTCATCTTCAGTGCCTCCTCGTATGCGCCGAACGCCTCGTCGTACTTGCCGTTGCTGTAGCTGATGTCGCCGATGAGTCCGTACATGTCGGACGCCATAGTGCGCTGTGTCTCGTCGGCGTTGCTGAGGTCGACGGCGCTGAGTCCGCGTTTGAAAGCGTCGTAAGCCTCAGCGTCCTTGTCCTGCTGCACGTAGGCGAGTCCCATAAAGTAGTAGAACATAAGCTCCTCGGGTGTGTATTGTATGCCCTTGTCGCAGAGGTCGACCACCTCGTTCCACTTCTTCTCCTCCCACAAGTTCTGCGTCAGCGTGAGTCGTGCCGACAGGTTGTCGGGCTCGAAGGAGAGCGTGTGGGCGTATGCGGCGTTGATGCTGTCCTGCGGCATCTTTTTCAGACGCATGTACACAGCCTTGAGGTTAGACAGGTCGGCGTTGTGCGGCGCTGTGCGCATCACGCGGTCGAAGATGTCGAGCACGATGGTCGAGTCGCCGCCCTGCTCCTGCTCGTTCTCGCGAATGGCCTGCTGCAGCATAGACAGCTTCGTCTTTATGTCGGTCTGCTTGCTGAACAGTATGTCGTCGCGCAACTGTCGTGCCTTTGCGTCGTCGCCCGTGTTGCGGTAGTAGTCGTAAAGCGAGTTCAGTGCGAACTCGTTCTGCTTGTCGTCCTGCAGCGCACTCTCGAACCACTTGAACGCCTCGCTCTTGCGGTCGTGCTGCATGAGCCAGTTGCCGAGCATCACCTTGTACGACGGTTCGTTGGGATGGTCGTCGGTGAGCGCTTTCAGTATGCGGTAGGCGTTCTTCTTGTCGCCCTGCTGCTCGTAGATGCCCATGCGCATGAACGAGATGTCCTCGCTCGGTCCGTCTGCCTGCTCCATGCGGTCTACGGTGGAGAGCATCTTCGCATAGTCTTTCTTCGCATCGTAAAGGCGAACGAGAATCTCGAGCACGTCGCTGCGGTCGCGGTGGTGGGCGTAGAGCTGTTCGTAGGCTTCGATGGCGCGGTCGTACTCACGCTGGTGTATGTATGTCTCGGCTACGTTCTCCAGATAGTTGTCGTTGTCGGGCTGCAGCTCGGCAGCTCGGCGCATATACTCGATTGAAAGCGAGTCGTTGCCGCGTTTGGCGTATGCTATAGCCTGCGAGTAGTAGACCTCGGCGGCGTCGGGCCGCATCTTGCGGCATTGCTCCAGCAGGTCGAAGGCAGTGGAGTCGCTGTCTATCTGTCGGCACACGGCGTCGAGATAGAGTCGGTCGAAGAGTGGCGTCTCCTTCAGCAGCGAGTCGGCTGAGATGCTCATCGTGTCGCACTTCTGGTCTACTGCTGCTCCCGTGCGCGCTCCGCCTATTGCGAAGAGATGGGCGATGGCTGCCAAAGCTATTGCAAAGAGTATGATTTTCTTCATTTTTCTTCTTCTTTAATTGTTTGGAAGTGAGTTGCCGATGGAGGGCTAACCGTAGGAGGCTTACTTCACTCCGGTATGTCCGTATCCGCCCTCGCCGCGCTCGGTCTCGTCGAGTTCCTCAACGAGGCAGAACTCGCCCTGCTCGTGGCGTGCGATTACCATCTGTGCGATGCGCTCGCCGGCTTCAATAACGAAAGGCTCGGTAGAGAGGTTGATGAGCAGCACGCCCAGCTCGCCACGATAGTCGGCGTCGATGGTGCCGGGCGAGTTGAGCACGGTGATGCCGTGCTTGAAGGCCAAGCCCGAACGGGGACGCACCTGCGCCTCGTAGCCTTCGGGCAGCGCAATGTGCAGTCCGGTGGGGATGATGCGGCGCTCCATAGGCTGCAGGGTGATGGGCTCGGTGATGTTGGCACGCAGATCCATGCCTGCGCTCTGCGGTGTGGCGTACGCCGGAAGCTGCTGCGTTCCGCGGTTCACTATCTTTATCTTTACCATTATGTGTTTCTATTTTAGTTTATGACGTAATGTTTCAAACTGCAAAAGTACTTAATTATAACGAGATAACGCCGTTTTGGAGTATTAAAAAACTGGAAATGGCGACGCCGACTGCGCAATCTTCTTGTCTATTCGGAATAATAGTTTTAATTTTGTGCTATAAACGATAAAACAAAACCACTATGGCAATGAACTGGCAACAACTCATATCTAACAAGCGTCTCGGACAGGAGCTGCGCCACCCTGAGCGCCACGACGACCGCTCGGAGTTCAAGCGCGACTACGACCGCCTTATCTTCTCGGCGCCCTTCCGCCGCATGCAGAACAAGACACAGGTGTTCCCGCTGCCGGGCAGCATCTTCGTGCACAACCGACTGACTCACTCGCTCGAAGTGGCGAGCGTGGGCATGTCGCTTGGCAACGACGTGGCGCGAGCCTTGAAGCGTGTTCGTCCCGAACTCTCTGGTACGCTCTTCGAGGAGCTTGGCACCATCGTGAGCACGGCGTGTCTGGCGCACGACATGGGCAATCCGCCGTTTGGTCACTCCGGCGAGAAGGCTATACAGGCGTTCTTCCGCGAGGGTAGGGGACTGGCGCTGAAGTCTCGTGTGTCGGCGCAGATGTGGGAGGACCTCACGCACTTCGAGGGTAACGCCAACGCCTTCCGACTGCTCACGCACCGCTTCCACGGACGCCGCGACGGCGGTTTCGTGATGACTTACTCTACGCTGGCTTCCATCGTGAAGTATCCTTACTCGAGCGAGTGCGCTGGCAAGAAGGGCAAGTTCGGCTTCTTCTGCTTCGAGCAGGAGGCGTTCCAGCGCATCGCCGACGACCTCGGCATGCTGCGCCTCTCGGCTGAGGGCGAACCGCTGCGCTATGCACGCCATCCGCTGGTGTATCTTGTTGAGGCTGCCGACGACATCTGCTACGAGATAATGGACATCGAGGACGCTCACAAGCTGCGCATCCTCTCCTACGACGAGGCAAGCGGTCTGCTGCTGGGCTTCTTCGGCGACGACGCACGCCGCCATATCCTCAACCGCATCGACGAGGAGGGCATCACCGACAACAACGAGAAGATTGTGTATATGCGTGCTTGCGCCATCGGACTGCTCGAGAGCGAGTGTGCGAAGGCGTTCGTGCAGCACGAACAGGAGATTTTTGAAGGCTCGCTGCAGGGCTCGCTCATTGACCATGTGTCTCCGCTCGTGAGCGCCGCCTACCGCCATTGCATCGAGGTGAGCGTGCAGCGCATCTACAACTCTAAGCCGGTGCTCGACGTGGAGTTGTCGGGTTATAAGATTATGGAGACGCTGATGGATACGCTCATCGAGGCTGCCACCGAGCCCGGCAAGTTCCACTCGGAGCAGTTGCGCAAGCGCTTCAGCAGTCAGTACGACATCAACAGCGACGACTTCGAGACGCGTGTCATGGCTGTCATCGACTTCATCTCGGGCATGACCGACATCTTCGCGCTCGATATCTATCAGAAGATACAGGGCATCTCGCTGCCGATCGTATAGGGTGCGGCATGCTGCGGTGTTCTCCCACAGATTTCACACAGATTGTTCGGGTGCCTTCAAGGGGGTGCACTTGTCTCCGCTCGGCTTTGCCGCTTGCCAGAGCAAGAAGTGCACCAACCAAGCAAACAGTGCCCTCTGTATCTATTTTGTAGTTTTGACCACCCTCCACGCTGTTTTCTGCTGCGGTGTTCTCCCACGGATTTCACAGATGCACACAGATGGTTCGGGTGCGTAGAATCAACAACGGATTTATCGGATTAAACGGATTTTTTTGGTGCCTTCAAGGGGGTGCACTTGTCTCAAGTGCACCAACCGAGTACATGAATGCCGTTTGCTTTGTTGGTGCAGCTGAGACAGCTGCACCCCCTGGAGGTTAGTGGCTGCGTGGGTACGGCAGGAATGCCGTATCCTCCTACATTAGCATCCGTTTAATCCGATAATTACGCCGCCAACGAATCCGTTTAATCCGAAAACTACGCCGCAAGTGAATCCGTTTAATCCGATAAATCCGTTGTTAATATAACGCAAGCAGCGATGTTTTCCCACGAATTTCAGATGGTTCGGGTGCGTAGAATCAACAACGGATTTATCGGATTAAACGGATTTTTTTTGGTGTCTTCAAGGGGGTGCACTTGTCTCCGCTCGGCTTTGCCGCTTGCCAGAGCAAGAAGTGCACCAACCGAGCAAGCAGTGCACCAACCGGCAGCACATGAATGCCGTTTGCTTTGTTGGTGCAGCTGAGACAGCTGCACCCCCTGAAGAGTGTCATCAGCTTTGTTGGTGCAGCTGCACCCCCTGAAGAATGCCGTCTGTTTTGTTGGTGCAGCTGAGACAGCTGCACCCCCTGAAGAATGCCGTCTGCTTTGTTGGTGCAGCTGAGACAGCTGCACCCCCTGGATGGTACGTTTAAAGCAAAAAAGAGGAGTCTCGGTGTTTGCCGAGGCTCCTCTTTGTCTTTATTATATGCTTGTCCGAGTGTCAGACTTAGCGTACTATGAATTTCTTGTTGTTACTTACGAGCACGCCGTGCTTGCTTGTGGCTTTGCGACCGCTCAGGTCGTAAAGAGTGGTGTCGGCGAGCGTTTTTTTTTCATTCTTGCTGTTCACAACGCCATTGATGGCAGAAGACGGGTCGGCATCTACGCCGCCGAACATGAACACGCTGTTAGCAGGCAGAGTGAGTGTGAGCTGCTGGTCGATGTCGATAGCCTCGCCCTCGGTGAGACCCTCCAAAGCTGCCTGGTCGTCGAACGGCTTTGTGAGGACGATCTTGCCAGAGATGTTAGCCGGAATCTCCAGAGCCTCACGCAGAGTGAGAGTGATTGACTTCGCCTTTGTGTCGCCGTTGCGCAGGGTGAGTGTCGACTTCTTGCCGTTCCATGCTGCCCAGCCGTATATCTCGTGGCTGTAGCCGTTCCACGGATTGCCACCTACCCAGTGAGCGTCCATCAGCACGTCAGCGTTGTCCTTCTGCCACTTGATGAGGTCGGCGAGGTCAGACCACAGCTTGCCGTTGTTGATGTTGTCCATGAGCTTATAGTCGTTGTAGAGCTCTACCATACCGCTACCGCAAGCGAATGCGCAGCGCAGCTCGTTGAGAGCGTTCTCGTAGTTCATGTTCTTGCTCACGTCGCCGTGCTCGGTGAGGATGAAACCGTGAGTCATCAGCGTGTTGATCGGGCAGAGCGGAGAGTCGGTAACGTAGATGTTATATACCTGCATGTCGCGATATGTGATCCATGCTTCGCGGTCGTTCGGGTTGGTGCCGATCTTCTTCCAGTCGGCGTCCTGACGCCATGTAGCGTCGGTGATCTTGTACCAGAACGGCGAAGCCCATGTGCCTACGGTAGTGTTGAAGAAGATGTCCTCCTTGAGGTTATCGCGGATGTACTGCTCCATACGGATGATGCCCTCAGCGTTCTCGTTGCCGGTGTCGCCCGGGTCGGGGCCAACGGCTGTACCCTGTGCAGAGATGCCGTCGAACTTGAAGAAGCCGAACGAGCCCTTGCCGTTCTCGTCGTGCTGGTTCTTCACGAGGTTTGTTGCTGCTGCGAGGAATGTGTCGTAGTATTTAGGGTTAGAGAGCTGCATGCCGCCGTTGTTCTTCCAGTAGTTGCGACGATATTCGCCGCTCTGTCCGTAGCCGCCTACCGGACCGAGCCAAGCACCTACGCTTGCGCCCATGTCGGCAGCCTGCGAAGCAATGTCGCGCATCTCTCTTGGGAAACCGCTATGGAATGTCCATGTGCCGTAGTTGTCCCATCCGTCGTCGATAACGAAGTTCTTCGGAGCCACGTTGTAGCGGTCCCAGAGGCTGCTCTTCCAGTGTGCCAATACGTCGAGCACGCCGTCGGCAGTCATGTTTGTGTACTCTCTGCCAGGAGCAGCGTTGTTGCGGTCGATGTTAAGCTCATACCAGCTGATGTAGCAGGGATTAGCACGCCAAGGCACAGCACGCTCGCGCTCAGAGTAAGCCAGGAACGAACGGCGCTTCTGTGTCTCGCGGATGTTCTTCGAGCTCTGCTTGCCGTCCTGTGCGATGAGGCCCACAACGGCAGACACCTTCCATGTGTCGCCCTTCTTCAGAGTGGTGTGGCGGCTCCACATACCCTGAATTACAGAGTAGTCGGTGTTAGCCACGTCTTCTACGGTGTTGAAAGCGGTAGGAGTCTCAAGACCAGCGAATATCTTGTCGTTCAGAACCACCTTGCCGCGTGTGTTGCCGATGGCGCTCGGCTTGCTGCCAGCAGCCTTGGTGTCCACCTTGTACGACATCGGTATGATGCTGAACATATCCACGTCGTCTACGCCAGTGAGTTCCATCTCGGTGCGCAGGTAGTGGCTGCCCGAGCGCAGCACGGCGCGCCATACGATGCTGATTTGCTGTCCGTTGTACGAGTATGTGTAGTTAGCCTG
Organism: Leyella stercorea; assembly: GCF_019052365.1. Classification (GTDB taxonomy): domain Bacteria; phylum Bacteroidota; class Bacteroidia; order Bacteroidales; family Bacteroidaceae; genus Prevotella. The sequence goes on along the minus strand of NZ_JAHQUY010000008.1, from coordinate 3,445 downwards.
TAGGGCCTTGCCGGCATAGTGCTTGGCGCCGCGGATGGCGTTCGGCTCGGCAGCGAGGTCTACCAGCTCTACCTTTCCGAGAGTCATCTGGCTTGCTGCCACGCTCACGCCCGAACCGAAGCTCACGTAGAAAGGCTCTGTGCCAGCTACGAGGTTCATAGCCTTAGAGCCGAGGAAGTAGATAGCCTTCTCGGTGTTGAGGAAGCTTGCCTGGAGCACGTTGTTGCCCAATGTGTATACGTTGTTCTCATGCCATGCAGACGCGTCGCCCACCTTGTCCTGCTGAATAGGGTAGAGCCATGCGTTGGTGTACGGCTCGCTGTCCTCGAGTGTGGGCAGGTCGTAGTATGCTACGGTGATGGTCTTTGTCTCGGGATCGATCTGTACGGTGGCGAACTTGCCTTCCTTCTCGGGAGCGGTGACGTCGCTCGGCAGCAGCGAACCGCTTACGGTGATGGTCTCGCCGTCGTTGTATGTCTTGCCGTTGATTGTGACGCTTGCACCGCTAACGGTGTACGTGTTCGACACCATCTCCTGCAGCACCCATGCGCTGCCGTTGTCCTGCTTGCCGTTGTCCTGCCACAGGCCCACGGTGATGGTTTTGTTGTCGAGCGGGTTGAAGTCGACGCCGCCGTGCCAGTTCATGTACTTGTCAGCCTTGCCGGTAGAGGTGATAGGCTGGAACTCGTAGGCAGCCGAGCCGTTCTGCGCGGTTGTCTTTGTAGCCTTCCACGGCTGGGCACTCGCCTTGTCGCTGATGAGCTTAGCCTTGCTCGGACCGTTGCTGTAGCTGTAAGCCTGGTCGTAAGAGACCCACACCTTGCTGTCGACGTTATAGATGAGATACTGGCCTTCTGTGCTTGTGGCATAGAAAGCGAACTTGCCTGCGTTCTCGCTCTTTTGTGTAGGCGAGGTGTACGGTGTCATCGTCAGCCCGTTGCAGTTGCTGATGGTGTACACTCTCTCGGGGTTGTTTACATTCGCCGAGGCAGTGATGTCACTGGTCTGTGCCCATGCTGAAGATACCCCCCCCAGCAGCAGCGAACAGCGCCAATGAAAGAAGATAACGAATACTCATTGTCTTTGGTTTTGCAACACTTTTAGTTAGTAATAAATAATAAAGTAGCCTGTGTAACAGAAGATAGTAGTTAGTTCTTGAAGTATAGTCTGTCATTCCACGCCTTGTCATGTTGTAGAGTCAGCTTGCTTCAGTGTTGCAAAAATCAAGTAGCTATGATTCTACAATAGACGCTGCAAAGTTACGAATAATTTCTGATATGTTGGTTGTTTTTCTATGATATTTCAAGGGTGCACTTGTCTCCGCTCGGCTTTACCGCTTGCCAAAGCAAGAAGTGCACCGACCGAACAAGCAGGGCCCAATTCAAGGGGGTGCACTTGTCTCAAGTGCACCGACCATGAAGTGCACCAACCAAGCACATGAATGCCGTCTGCTTTGTTGGTGCAGCTGAGACAGCTGCACCCCCTGGAGGTTTGTGGCTGCGTGGGTACGGCAGGAATGCCGTACCCTCCTACATTAGCATTGGTACACTCAACATTTTCAATAAATCTGCGTAAGCAGAATTGTAAATTATATTTCAGCAATACAATAAAACGGCAATAACAGTCATAAGAAACAAAATCAGCAAGTTGGTCTTAATTGATTTAATGCCGTTTTGTTTCCATGTGATTATTGTATCACGAATTACCATAAAGTATGCAAGTGATACAATAATAATATCAAACGGGAACTGTTTAAATAACTCTTTCATGAAGCACATCTTGCAAATTCGATAGTAAATATCAGTACCCCGATTGGTCCGTACATTTTCTTAGCAACTGTCTTGAATACTCTTTTTAATACTGCCTTACTCCAATTTTTAGCTGTTGATTGTGATAGTGCATATATAGCATCAACTCCTAAGGCATCTCCTAGACATCTAACATAGGGTTTAATGTTTTCCCAAGAGTTATTGACTGTGTTTTGTGAGAATTTCTGTTGTGCATATTCTTCTTTTATTAATGCAGTAACAAAAGGAACTATTTCAGATTCATCGGCATCATTTTCCTGTAACATATCTTGGATTTCGTCCTCAGTAAAACCTTTTTCATAGAGATATTGCTTGCTACTGGAAATTAATGGATTCAGTGCTTGTTTTGTTTCAATATCAGATATCAATAACATCCCATCACACGATTCGTCTTTTATGAGACTTAATTTTGCTCCAGTATTTCCTACTAATTCAACAATTTGTTTGGGAGTTTTTAAGTCTTTAAAATTTATCGGTGTATCTTTAAATTTAAGATTTACATAAATTGGTTTTATGTTTTCGGATGTAGGAACGGTATGTGTTTCTAAGGTTGCACGGGTTTGGGTATAGAAATTAGCTCCGTTCACTCCTTCTATCAGATCTTGATTAAGAAACTCGTTCATATTTTTGCAGAGAAGGCGTACAAAGGCGTTGGAAGATTCGTCAGAGTAATGCTCAATGTTTTCTGTTGAATCATTTTGGCATGACGAAAACGTAGCAACGAAACTTGCTATTATAATTCCGATAAATACTATAAATTTAGTTTTGGACATAATTAATTAGGGTTAAGTTTTTTTCTCTACTCACATAGCTTTTCGATTCCGCTCCTTTATTCACGTGGGTGAGCTGTATGGTCAGCACAAAAAATAGCACTTAGGTTTGTTGATGCAAAGTTAATAGTAATTAAATGAAATTACAAATTTATTTGCAATAAAATTGCATTTTGTTGATTAAATAGTTAGCTCACGAATTTAATAAGATACTAATGTACGAGGATACAGTTCTGTGGAAGCTGACTTCTGCGCTCTGAAAATTTCTCAAAAAAACTTTGTGACCCTCCGCCAAACCCCATGCAAATATAGTACAAGTGAGTGCAGCGAAAAAGTTCATTCTGGAGAAATGGAAGTCGTGTTTTGGGGTTTAAAAAGGCGAAAGTAGGACGAAAGACAATAAAATCTGAGGGTTTTTAGTGGAAAAACATAGAAAAACCAAACTTTTCGTGAGACTTTACATGGTAATAGCTATGCTTTTACACGGTAATAGCTATGCTTTTACATGGTAAGAGCTATGCTTTTACATGGTAAAGTCTCACGAAAAGTTCGGTTTTGCTGAAGCGAAAACTGCACACTTTGGCGTCTAACGTTGTAAGGTGTTGTGCGCCATGTGTTTATGCTTGCACACTCCGAACGTGCTCAAAACTCGCGAAAAACCGACGACGGATTTTGTTTTTGATTTTTCGCGAAATATGGAGGGTCAAAAACGACAAATATCGTCTTGGCAAAAAGCGTGCCAATGCGGAGCGCTCCCACAGATTCCATTCTGCTGAGATGTTCTCCCACAGATTTCACTCTGCTGAGATATACTCCCACAGATTTCACTCTAAGTTTGCAGAAGAATGCGACGCAGTCGCATAAACG
>NZ_JAHQUY010000079.1 GCF_019052365.1 Leyella stercorea | reverse complement strand
TTAAAGGATTTCTCTTTGCCGTACGACACAGAGAAATCCTAATGACCGATTTGGGTTTAAGATTGTTATCTGTTTATTTTTTAGTAATTTTGTAATTGTTCAATCAAAACATAAAGCCTACCGAAAAAAACATCAACAAATGAAAAAGAACGTTATACTGGAAGCCAAACCTATAGGCGACATTAAAGGTGTATTCAACATACCCGCCTACCAACGTGGATACAGATGGGGCAAACTGCAGGTAAAAACGCTTCTGAACGACTTGTATCAGAAGGCCAACGACAGCACAAAGAAAGACTACTGCCTGCAACCTATTGTGGTGCTGAGAAAGGGAGAAGGAGAATACGACCTGATAGACGGGCAGCAGCGACTGACCACTATATATATTCTTCTGAACTATATCAGACAGTTCTTCCCGTTTGTGCAACTGAACTTCAGCCTCACATACGAAACGAGAATGAACACACAGGTTTTTCTCAACAATATGGATGAATCTACAGCTCAAACAAACATAGATTTTTTCCATATCTACAATGCCCATCAAACCATCAAAGAATGGTTGGAGGAGACCTTCCACGATGAACCTAACAAACAATCGATTGCGCTTTTCAATCTCCACCAGTACATTGATGGGTATGTCAAGGTGATATGGTATGAAGTAGGAGATGATGCTGACCCGATAGCACTTTTCACACGTCTGAACATCGGAAAGATACAGCTAACAAATGCCGAACTCATCAGAGCCTTGCTCCTGACAAGCACGGAAGAAGAGGAAGCCAAGCGCCGACAGTACGAAATGTCAATACAATGGGACAATATAGAGAAACAGCTGCGTACAGACAACAACGAATTCTGGTCGTTCATTACACGCAAGAGTCCGAAAACTTACCCTACAAGAATAGAACTGCTGTTCGACATGATGTTCGAAAAGTCGGACTCGGAACGCGATACCTACTTCACCTTCTTCAAGATGGAGGAGCGACTCGAACGCTCCGACAAGAACGTAATATGGCAGGAAGTGATAAATAGCTATCTGCAAATAAAAGAATGGTATACTGACAACGAGTATTATCACAAAATAGGTTACCTTATCGCTTCCGGTCACAAGACCATGGCTGACATATTCAAGGAAGCAAAAGGCAAAAAGAAAAGCGAATTCAAGAACTCTCTGGACCTACTCATAGCCGAGTCGGTAAGCTGGAACACGAAGAACAGAGACGAATACTGGGAGCTCGACTACACGAAGGACTACAACCGTATCAGCCGACTGCTGCTGCTGTTCAACGTGCAATCTATTCTGAAATGCAACGCCTATCAGCGTTTTCCTTTCAGCAAATACAACTCGGCAGAATGGAGTCTGGAGCACATACATGCGCAGAATTCGGAAGGTCTAAACACGGTCGCTGTACAGATTGAATGGCTGAAGAGCCATCTGGCTTCACTGAAAGACATATACAAGGGAGAGACGCAGAACGAACTCATCAACACAATAGAACAAGTAGTCAAGACCGAAAAACTTGGAAGAAACAGCTTCGACGACATCTTCCGACAGGTTGTGAACGAACTGTCGGAAAGTACCGGCACTGAGTATATCCACACGCTCTCAAACATGGCTCTGCTTACATGCCAAGACAACGCGAGTCTGAACAACTCTACATTTGACGTGAAGCGCAACATAATCATCGAAATGGACAAGCAGGGGGCGTTCATACCTTATTGTACAAAGATGGTGTTCTTGAAGTATTATACAAAATCGTCGGACACCCAGGTGCATTTCTGGGGAAAGAACGATAGAGATGCCTACCTCAAGGCTATCAAAGAGACGCTGCAACCATACTATCAACTAATTAAATTTGAATAGAAACGGATATGATCAATTCAAGGAAATACACCCTCATAGACCTGTTTAAGGCTACTGACAACGAAGAAGAAAGCCAATATCTTCCGCTGAACAATATAGAAGTGCCAATAATACAGCGCGATTATGCACAAGGCAGAAACCAGCCTGAGGTGAATCGCATACGTGCAAGATTTCTCGACGCACTATACACAGCTCTGACAACCCCCAAACCTATAACTCTCGACTTCGTGTACGGCGAGATAAACGATAAGAAAACACTCATACCATTGGACGGTCAGCAACGCCTTACAACGCTATTCCTTCTGCATTGGTACATAGCAAGACATGAATGCGTAGAAGAGGAAAGACTCGGTTTCCTCTCCAAATTCTCCTACGCCACAAGATACAGCGCAAGAGAGTTCTGCAAACAGTTGGTCGCTAATACATACACACCCAATTTCAATACAGACGTGCTGTCTCACGACATCACCGACCAGAACTGGATGCCACGCGACTGGCAAAACGACCCAACCATCAGCGCAATGCTTAACATGCTTGACGACATACATCGCAAGTTCAATAAGACCGACGGACTGTGGCAAAGACTCGAAGAGGGTTGCGTTTCATTCTACTTCCTATCAATAAAACAACTGGGAGCAACCGACGAACTTTACATCAAGATGAACTCAAGAGGCAAACCTCTTACAGAGTTCGAACACTTCAAAGCTGAATGGGAAGGCAATATAAAGGAGATTGAACCTAAACTGACGGAAGAACAGAAAAACAACGGAGAGAAGACATTGTCGCAAACCATTGGTCACAAGATAGACGTCGCATGGACCGACCTGCTATGGCCATACCGCAATAGCGGAACAGGAACAGCTGCTGACGACATCATTGACGACGAGTTTGTGAAATACTTCAGGTTTCTCGCAGATATCATATACTGCAAGAATAGTATACCCCTCAATTCGTCGAACGACATCTTCACCATCACCAAAGAACTGTTCGGCAGCAACAATCCACATGCCATAGAAAATGTGAAAACCATTGAGCGAGGATTCGACTGCTGGCTGAACATCGATATAGAAAGTCTTTTCGGCAGCGTACTTACTACACATACCACAGACAAACCTCGCAAGTGTATCGTCGACGAGCCTGTAAACATCTTCGTTGAAGCATGTCACAACAATGGCGACATCATATCTGGACATCGCAGAAAGTTCCCATTAGGACGCACCGTGCTGCTCTATGCTTTCGTCTATTACCTCCAACACAAGGACACAATAGAGGAAGCGCAGTTTGCAAGAAGAATAAGAATGGTAAGCAATCTGATAAAGGGATCAGAATATGAATTGCGCGAAAACAATTTGGCCAACCTCATCAGACAGACGGAGTATGTTCTGGACAATGGCGACATAGAGGAAGGCTATCTCAGTTTTAATGCCAACCAGCTGATTGAAGAACACGAGAAGGTGGAATGGCTGAAAAACAACCCCGAGAAAGATGACGTTCTGTGCAAACTGGAGAACCACAACCTCCTACAAGGTGCCGTTAGAGTCGTCGGACTCGAGAACATCGATCTGACTGACCGCTTCTACTCGCTGTTCGAATGCGATTGGGCGCTTGTGAACAGAGCGCTGCTCACCATCGGCGACTATTCTCAGCTCGTATCATGGCGCTATCAAATAGGTTCAGCAAACAACGAAAGCTCATGGAAGTCGATATTTAAGACAAATAAGGAAGACTTAAAGGAAACAAAGAGAATACTCATTGAACTACTGTCAAGAAGCAATAAGTTCACAGACGATGTGCTGAACAACATCATCGACGATTATCTAAAGTCAACATCTGAATACGACTGGCGACACTACTTGATAAAGTACGCATCCATGCGACCTGAGCGCTACGGCATGTACTATTGGGAGGATTTCAGAGAAAGCCAAAAGGCTTCCTACTCTATTCTGATGATGTGGACAGAAAAGAGCATCAGTGGAAGAAACCACAACATCTTCCTGAAAGCATTGTACGAAAAGACGAGAACTGATTACCCCGACTTGAGTATATATCTCGGCGACTACGCCTACTCTGGCAATGGAAGCGTATTAGAACTGACGTTTGCGGATAAATACCTGTATTTCACCGACGACAAGCTATACGTATGTCATGCTATAACTAACGAACTTGGCGAGAGCCAGGAAACAGTGGACATTGTGAAAGAGATTCCACAAAACGAGCATGGCGTTGACACAGCAGACAGAGTGGAGCTTGCATTCAGCGTGGTTGAATCGTTGATAAACAAATAGCATTCAGAAACAGCACAGACAGGAACTGTTGGAACATGACAGACGAGTATTACTTTGAGGAAGCAAAACGCTACTGTACGTTTGCAACGAAAGTTATCAAGAATAGAGCCAGGAGAATGATCGACTTACTAAAAAAGGAAAACGTATAATTAAACTGTAAAAGGAGCATGTACTCCACTACTCATACTTCACCCTCACCGCCTTCGGCAGTTTGCTGACGATAAGCCTGTACGACTCGGTTATCAACCGAGTGACGAGGTCGGCGTCGAGCTGCTCATAATAGATGTCGCTCCAGTGTTTCTTGTTCCAATGGAAAGCGGGAGCGACGGCGTCGTAACGGTCGCGCAGTTCTTCGTTGCGGTCGGGAAGCAGTTTGCAGGCGAAGCGCGACGCGCTGCCACGCACGTCGCACTTGCCGTCGCCGAGCCAAAGACACAGGAATATCTTGCCCTCAACACGGAAGGTTATGTTGTCGTCGCCGAACGGCTGGTCTTCTGTGACGCCATGCAGCGACAACGTAAAGTCTCTCACTTGCTCAATGTTCATACAAACCGATTACTTTCTATATTTCTTCTCCTTACCGTTGAAGCTCTTCACCTTCATGCCGAGCTGATCGGGAAGGATAGCGTTGAGGAAGATGCCGACGATAGCGGCAAGAGCCAGGCCTGAGAAGGCTACAGAACCGATCTTCACACCACCGTCTGTGCCGTACTGCACGCCGATAGACACAACCATGATGAGCGCTGCTACGAACACGTTGCGCGACGATGAGAAGTCGACCGATGTCTCGACAAGGTTGCGCACACCTACTGCCGAAATCATACCGTAGAGAATGAGGCTCACGCCGCCGATTGTAGCGGCTGGCATCAGACCGATGAGGCAGGCGAACTTAGGGCTGAAGCTGAGCACGATGGCGAAGCAGGCTGCAAGGCGGATGACAGCTGGGTCGAACACCTTGGTAAGGTTGAGCACACCGGTGTTCTCGCCGTATGTGGTGTTGGCAGGAGCGCCGAACACAGAGGCGAGGAACGTAGCAAGACCATCGCCGCAGAGCGTGCGGTGCAGACCCGGCTCCTTGATGAAGTTCTTGCCCACAGTGCTCTGAATAGCACACATATCGCCAATGTGCTCCATGATTGTGGCAAAGGCGATAGGGAAGATGGCGATGATAGACGTCACGATAAGGTCGAAGTTGGGGTCTTTCATTACAGAGATTGCCGTACGATCCATATCAATAGGCAGACCAATCCACGCCACCTCATTGAGTTTGGAGAAGTCTACCTCGCCCATTGCTGCAGCCAGGATATACGATCCGACAACGCCGAGCAGGATAGGCACAATCTTGATGATGCCCTTGCCCCAGATAGATGTTCCGATAACGATAACGATGGCCGTAACGGCAAGCAGCCAGTTCTGCTGACAGTTGCTGATAGCCGATCCGGAGAGCGTAAGACCGATAGCGATAACCATCGGACCGGTAACCACCGGCGGGAAGAAGCGCATCACCTTCTCCGTGCCGAACATCTTCAACAGGAACGCCATCACGAAATAGAGCAGCGACGCCGCAGCCACACCGATGCAGGCATAGTTGAGCGCCACCTCGTCTGTCAGACCCTGCGCCACGCACAACTGCTTTACAGAGGCATAGCCGCCAAGGAATGCGAAGCTCGAACCGAGAAATGCGGGAACTTGCAGTTTGGAAACAAGATGGAAGATGAGTGTGCCGATACCGGCGAAAAGCAATGTGGCACTCACATCGAGTCCGGTGATGAGCGGAACGAGAATTGTGGCTCCGAACATGGCGAACAGATGCTGGATGCCGAGAATTGCAAACTTGGGCTTGCCCAGTTGGCGGGCATCAAATATGCCCTGGTTGTCTGTGTTCATACTATTTGTTTGTTTTTAGTTGTTTTTACTTCCAGTAGTCAGGATTATTAACCATTACACATTATTTATATATCATAACGTTTATAAATAATTTTTATTGCATTCCTAAAAAAACAAATCATTATCTTTGTCAGATATAAACAAAACTAACGTTATGGAAGAAACTGAATACACACTTTTTCTAACGAAAAAGAGACAATCTGCAAGAGCTTTTATGGATAATATCCACTAAAGCTACTTACAGATTGTCTCACTACTAACCGGATTGCTTAACGCAAATAAAACTACATTTATTCAGAATATTTCATTCAATCTTCAAAGTCTTCGTCATCCCAAAGACCGCCGCTACCAGTATGTCCGTCATCATCTCCATCACCATCTCCATCATCAAAGAGAGAAAAGTCACGTTTTGGGGCAAACCCTTCTGTCACCTGTCCACTTTCACTAAGAAGAGACTCGATTCTAACTTCATACACCTTGACTTCCGGTTTTATATAGTTTTTCATTTTTTCTTAGTTTTTATTTGATGAATTTCTTTCCATTATGAATATACACTCCTTTGACAGGACCTGACACCTTTACTCCCTGAAGGGTATAGAACGATGCGTCGACGTCTGTACTATTCGGCTTGACTTCTGTTACAGTAGTAGTGCTTCCGCCATCATCTTCGTCATCGAAGACAATAGCCATCTTGGAAAGCGACGGATTTTTCGGGTCGTCCGTCTCATTACCGAGGAACTGTCCGTTAAAATCGATATAGCCGTACGTAGCTCCTACTCCACCGTCTACAGCAGCATTTGCCGGAATACTCAGGTAAGCTTTGTTTGCGCCGCTTTTGCCATTCGGCGTAAGGCGGAAGAAACCGATATAGTCGTCTCCGGTATTATTCTCCTTGTAATATTTTGTGGAATGGAAGTTTGCAAGGCCGAAGTAACGGTGGGCTATCTTTCCATCAGCATCGGTATCAGCATTTCCAAGTTTGTCGATAGCCGTGACTGTCGGCTTGAGATAGTTGTTCCAGTCTTGACCGACATACTCGTCTGCCTTTGTCCACACTGCCGTGTAATTATCACCTTCTAACGGCATTTCAGCCGGTGCTTCCTTCAAAGAGAAATTCAGTGTGGCATAGTCGGGAATTGATTCTCCCTCAGGCACTTCCCCTACGAGTACCACTCCCATATTTGCCGGAATGTACTTGAGTTGACGAAGATAAACCGTGCCCTGTGATTGTGGGTCTTTTTCATTCTTCGGTTCTCCGTATTTATATGCCTCATACACTTTCACGTTGTCGTTGACAGGTGCCATTGCCACATTGTTGCTGTATGTACGGATGAACTTCCCTACACAATAGGTGAAAGGTATCTTGATGACTCTTGTTCCTGATATGGTATAGCGAGAGATGTCGTTACCGTCCTTGTCAAGCTCTGGGTAGAACCTTATCGTCCATATTCCTGCGGGACGGTTCCAGAGGATATCCTTCTTATTAGGAGTTGTGCTTTCGAAGCCCTCCTCATCCTCTCTCGCCGTTTTACGGAACTGCACGTCGTTCGGATCGCCAGCCATACAAGAGTGATTGTCATCATCGGCGGCTTCATAAGCAGCTCTTGCAAATCCTTTTTTGTTTGAAATATTATCGTCCGTCTCGCCCCAGTTCTGCTTTGCGTCATGGTTGGCAACAAACCTGAAATGCGATTTGGCGTATTTATCGCCTACAGTAGATATCGTCAGCGAGAAGCAACGCTCGTTGGCATCATACTTCATGTCTCCTGCGGTAGAAGCATACTTCCAGTCGTTCGTTACTGCATCATAAGTTCCTTCCACGGCATCACCTATCATAGACATGGTATTTATCAGGATGTCGGCATCGTTATTGCCACCTTTTAATTGTATTTCGCCCGACATGCCATAACAGCCATCTTGCTTCGCCAGATCGTTGTCACCACGATTAGCATTAAACTCTACTCTCTTTATACCAGACAGATAAAGGGTGAAGGGTTTCTGGTTAGGCCAGACCTTGTTGCGGTTATCGTTAGTATTATAGGAATATCCTCCATTGCCGAGGAAGAAGAGCTTATCGTGAGTTCCGGAGTTGTTTTTCAAGCTCTTTGTTTCATGCATTTCGGGCGTAGCTATTTTTGCCGAATCTAACTGTACTTGGTCGGACACGTTATTCACCATATATCCTATACACCAATAGTTGTTACGACCGTTGAAATAGAGCGAAGCCACCATATTGTCGCTGTATTCGCCCGTGTCACCACCTTTTCTACGCTTATCGAAGAGCGGCTGTGCCGTTGCCCCTACCATGTTGCCAAGGATATAAGACACACGTGTAGTGGCATCATGCTTCACCTGCCAGTCGGAGGGGTTTCCGTCTTTGTCAAGCGTAAAGCTGAAGGTATACATGCCGTCGTCGTCTGTCTCTCCGTCATTGCGGGTCACGAGATTCCAGTAGTTGTTGCCCTCTGCTAATGTTGTGGAGCCTTTAAGGAGAGTGCGACCTGCCGTAGATGTTCCCATAGTTCCCACCGTACCGTTTGTTGCGGGCAGAGCGGTTCCATTTCCATTCTTTGCTCCGTGCAGTCCGAACACACTTCCCGGTCCATAGACCATCATCGAGTCGTCTTCAGCTACGGCAAGAATCTGTGCATGTGCCGTGAGACATGCCGGGATGCTGAACGAATAGCTCTTGTCTTTTTGCTGTTCGAATTTAAAATACACGTGTTTTGTGTAATCTATCGTCGTGCCGTCGCCGCCTGGATTAAATTCTCCACCTTTATTATATGGTGAGAAGAAATTGCCCACGAGATAGTAACCCGGTTCGACATCTGTTGCAGACTGTGCAACAGTTCCACCGCTTTCTCCTGCGGAAAGAATGTTCTGAGCAAGCTGATGGTTGCTTGGCACTTCATACTTACCAACGGTACCATTGATTGTTTGGGCTGTAAGCAGATATACATCTGCCGCCTTCATCTCCAACATTGTCCCAAGCATCAACACAAGGACAAATAGGCTTTTGGTTAATTGTTTCATCTTTTTAGAATTATTGTGTTATTTATAAATATGCTACGTTTTATGTTAGTTGAGCAGTTCCTGCACATTATGCTAAATCAAGACGATCCTCGTTTTTTTGTTTTTACGGCTGCAAATATATATATATTTGCATTACGCTATATTAGGGAAAATGGAAAATATGGGGTAAAAGTTATGTAAACGTTTGTAAAGCCATCTTTATACAAAATCACCAAGAAGACTGTGATCAGCAAGTCTGTCTTGAAGTTGAACTCTGTTGCAGGTGGCGGATTTGCAATTAGCATTCTTGCACAATAAAATGCAGAATGTTGAGTTATTATGAAAGAATGTTTTTTTTGAATAAACAATGTTGCTTATGAAAAGAATGAATAAAATGCTGTTGGTTGCTGCCTTGGCGGCAACCACACTTTCTGCTCAGGCAGAACAGAAGAAGGGACCGGCTTGGTTGAGTGATGCACTTTTCTATCAGATTTATCCATCTTCCTATATGGATACTGATGGCAATGGTATTGGCGATCTGCCGGGTATCACTTCCAAGTTGGATTACATCAAGTCTCTGGGTGTTAACGCTCTCTGGCTCAATCCAATCTTTGAGTCGGGATGGTTTGATGGTGGCTATGATGTCATCGATTTCTACAAGGTGGATCCTCGATTCGGTACCAATACCGATTTGGTTACATTGGTCAATGAGGCCCATAAGCGGGGTATAAAGGTTTGTCTCGACCTGGTGGCAGGACATTCCAGCACCAAGTGTGCCTGGTTTAAGGAGTCTTCCGAGAAAGATCCTAACCAGCGTTACAGCGACTATTATATCTGGATGAACGATATTCCTGAGAGTGAGAAGAAAGAAATAGAAACCCGTCATCAGGAGGCAAGTCCAGAGTCTAGTACCCGAGGCAGATATGTGGAGGCTAATGCTCCTCGTGCCAAGTATTATGAGAAGAATTTCTTCGAGTGCCAACCTGCCTTGAACTATGGTTTTGCTCATCCAGATCCAAATCATCCTTGGGAGCAGGGCGTAGATGCTCCAGGACCACAGGCTGTCCGCAGGGAGATACGTAACATCATGGCTTTCTGGTTTGATAAGGGTGTGGATGGCTTTCGTGTAGATATGGCGTCATCGCTTGTCAAGAACGACCCTGACAAGAAGGAGGTTTCCAAGCTTTGGAATGAGATGCGTGCCTGGAAGGATAAGTATTATCCAGAGACCGTCTTGATTTCAGAGTGGGCTAATCCGCAGCAAGCCATTCCTGCCGGCTTCAACATCGATTTCTACATCCATTTCGGTATCAAGGGCTATGCCTCTCTGTTCTTCGACCGCAAGACTCCATGGGGCAAGTGGGAGCAGAGTTACCAGAACTGCTATTTCGACAAGCAGGGCAAGGGTTCGCTTAAGGAATTTAGCGAGAACTATACCAAGGCATACAATGCCACCAAGAATCTCGGCTACATCGCTGTTCCATCTGCCAACCACGATTACCAGCGCCCTAACATCGGTACCCGCAATACGCCAGACCAGTTGAAGGTGGCGATGACCTTCTTCCTCACCATGCCTGGTATTCCGTTTATCTATTATGGTGATGAGATTGGTATGAAGTATCAGATGAATCTCCCTAACAAGGAGGGTAGCAATGAGCGTTCGGGTACCCGTACTCCGATGCAGTGGACCAAGGGTAAGAATGCCGGCTTCTCTACGAGTGCACCTGATAAGCTCTACTTCCCTGTAGATACGGAAAACGGAAAGTTGACCGTTGAGGCTCAGCAGGGTGATCAGAATTCTCTGTTGTCATATACCCGTAAGCTGACCGCTTTGCGTCATTCTGCAAAGGCTCTTGACAATGAGGGTGATTGGAAGCTCCTGAACCAGAAGGGGCAGGAATATCCGATGGTATATGAGCGTACTTTGGGTGAGGAGGAGTATGTTGTTGTCGTGAATCCTGGTGCCAAGGCAGCCTCTCTCAATATCAGCTCCGTTGGTGGTAAGGCTGTTTCTGTTCTTTCCACAGGAAAGGTTGTGTATAAATCAGGAAAAAAGACTGATGTGATTAAAGCTTCTGGCATAAGTGCCGCCATATTCAAGGTGGTGAAATAAGCACATAGAGAAATAAGAATACAATATCAAATGGAAAGCGTGTAGCTCAATGAGTTACACGCTTTTCTTGTTTTTGGCCGTACACAATAATATTGCTATCTTTGCGTTATTATTATAAACATCTGTACCTTATTTGTACCTGTAAGAAAAAGTAGATATGATGAGAAGAATAGATATTAAGAACTACAAAATGAATGAATTATGGCAGTAGCAAAGTATAAGATAGTACGGAAATGTCCTGTGTGCGGAGAAGAGTTCTTCGCAAGGACTTTGGAGTCCTGGTATTGTTCACCCAAATGCTCCAAGGTGGCGTGGAAGCGTAAGCATGATGAAGAAAAACGCCAACTTGAACTGGACAAGATTGTAAGCAATATGCCCAAGTCTAAAGAGTATATCAGCATAACGGAAGCGTATGCTATGTTTGGTGCAAGCCGCTCAACCATTTATAGGCTCATCTACATGAAAAAGATTTCCTTCATTGAGCCAGAGAAAGGAATACGACTTGTATGCAAAGGAGAACTAATGAATCTGTTTCCGTTAAGACAGTCTCCGCTTGACACCAAGCCAAGGAAACCAGTTACCATGTACCGCATGGAACCAGAGGATTGCTATACAATAGGTGAGATTTCCAAGAAATTTCATCTGGATGACAGCACCGTGTATGCTCATATACGAAAATACTCAATACCGACCCGGCAAATCGGTAATTATGTGTATGCTCACAAGGAATCAATAGACAAACTTTATAAAGATATAAAACCATTATGAAAAGATTAGATTATACTAAAGTCTCCGTCAAATTAAAGAAAAGTGAGTGGAGAGATGAGTGGTTCATCTATCTTGAAGCTTATCCTGTTTATGAGACGGGAAATGACAAACCCAAACGAGTGCGTGAATATCTCAGGAGGTCTATTACTACCCCTATATGGGATAAACGACGAAGCGAGCGAGCCGTTGCTGGTAGAATAAAGTACAAGCCCAAGCGAGATGACAATGGCGTTATTCAGTGTAAATCCAAGCAAGATATGGAAACTTGCCTTTATGCGGATGGCGTTCGAGTCCTGCGTCAAAAAGAGTACGACAACATGGCTCTCTTTACTGACCAGCAAATGGAAATGGCAGAACAAAGCGAACGCTCAAAATGCAATGTTCTGGAGTATATTGAGAAGTTAATACCCCAGTTCGGGATAAGAAATAGTTTATAAAAAAAGTTGGTAGTCTCATA
>NZ_JAHQUY010000078.1 GCF_019052365.1 Leyella stercorea | reverse complement strand
GTTGAAACCCAAGCATATTTATATCTTGATGTCTCTAATGTCATTTGTCTCCATGGAGAATCAGGAGTGTTGTCTTTAACAATACTCTGTTAATAATCACATAATTGTTTGAAAATTAGCGAGTTGATTAACAAAATACAACTAAATAAATTTGACCAAGTGTCTGATTTTCAGTACTTTTATAGTTGATTCAAGACTTTAAAAGTATGATGATTTCAGAGCCACTTAGCCAATATGAGGAGATTCTCAAGGATGCAATCCGTACATCAATGAAAGAATCTGGTGCAAAGTTAGCAAAAACTTTCCAGACTCTGCCCATCGAGATACTGACTTTATATATGATTCTACCCAGAAAGATAAACTTCACACAGATGGCTCGCTACGGCAAGCACAGCGAGCAGACCTATCGTCAGAATTTCAACCGCAAGAAGAAAGACTGCATCGATTGGCTTCTGTTGAACCTGTCTCTTGCAAGGCGTGTGTTGGACATGGATGGCTTACTTGCCATTGCCATAGACCCATGCTATATCAGCAAGGCCGGGAAGAAGACTCCTCATATCGGACGGTTCTGGTCGGGATGTGCAGGGGCGGTGAAGCACGGACTTGAAATCAAGTGGCATATATGGGCTCAAATTTCCCCGATAGAGGAACTATGCGCTCTACTTCGTCTGCCAAATCAGCAAACTTCTGTGTGAGCATACACTCCATATTTGCTATCGTTATAGCATCTTGTTCTCTGTACATATTTTCTACTTTTCTATTTCACAATTCTATTTTCTCTACTTTCCGTCCTTGCTCATCAAGCATTACCTTTTCGTTCCATGCGAGGTGACAGAGGAAACGGTTGGGCGAAAGGGCTTCAATGCCCGTGTAAATGGCGGGTGTGAGAGGCTTACCGTCATCCGACATCAAACCACAATGATTGTCATCGGCAAAATATGCCCAGCAGCGCGACGGTTTTGTAATGGTCTCGCCATTCTTATCACGCACATCCGTATCGTAAGCCAACGTGCCGACATCTGTCATCACAAAGTCCTCTATCACTTTACCATCGAAGTCGTACTTTTTGCGCCAACCTTGGCTGTCTGTGGCGTAGATGCCAGTTTCGTCAAAGTCGATATTAGAATACCACATCTCCATGGTTCTACCCAGTATCTCAGTTAGCACACCTTCTTTGCCGTCTTGGGCGGTTATCACCCAATAGTGCTTTCCTGCGTGAAACTCATGGCGGATATTCTCGTAGCCATGTCCGTCAAGCATCCAACTGCCGTCCTTGTCGATAAGTCCCCAGTCATTTTCTTTCAAGGAGACAGCGCAATAGCCTTTATAGAACACATAGCCCCTATACACTGGCGGCGCAAACTGTTTGTCGCATATCTGATTGCCTTGGTGATCAATAAAGGACGCCACGTTGCCTTTCTGCACACAGGCCACATCGTCAGAGAATATCCAAGCATGATCATACTCGGCAGGTATCTGTATCTCGCAAGTAAAGCGATTGATGTAGCCACGCTTCTTGCCATCGCTGAATACCGCCAACGAATCGTCATCCTCAGAACGTATTATCCACGCTATCTTACCCTCGTGCATTTTCTTCCCTGTCGTATAATTGAACAGATAGGAGTCGTGCCATGTATAGTAGTTCTGCATATAAGAGATATTCTGGCTTAGTTGCCGCTCTGACAACTCCGACTTGCGATATATTCTCTCTTGAATATCCTCCTTTACAGCAGAATATCCAGCGTATGCCGCCACTGCGGCAAAGACTAATGCTACAATTGCTACACTGCCAGCGAAGATGCGTCGCACAACTTTACCATAGGTTGACTTGTCGTTATATCCAAACATACCAGCCACCCAGCAGACGACCTGCCAAATGCCTCTTCCCAATATGGTGAAGAACATCTTAAAACTTACTTTCCCTTTCATCTTCATTGTCTTTCAATCTTCGATCAATTCGTATGGCGTGTATTCTGGAAACCATCTGTCAAGCAGCGAGTCCGCTTTGCGCTCCATTTCTGGCGTGATATGGCGGCAAACCTTTTGGTAAGCCACAGTCAGTGACACCACTTCGTCCATCCACCCGATAATAGGCAACCGTTTGGCATCAATCAAGTCCACTGGTAGTACCAAGTAGGACAACGCTGAAAATATCAGCAATTTGTCCGACCGTGGCGTATCCTTGCTGACCATCACATACCATAACAATATCACAGGGCGTGTGGTGATGCGACCAGCCTTGCGACTCCAATCTGTTATTTTTGTCCAAAGTGCTTCAGTGTCGAAGTTGATTATCTTACTCATAATTTCCAATTTTTGTTTTACATGGATATAGAGTGTAGTTGTTGCGAATTTATATCACTAACACAAGATTTTATTTCTTCCACCCTTTCTGGAAACTCAATACATTGACTGACAATATTCAATGTCTTTCTTATCAAGGAACTTCTTTATCTCATCAAAAGACGACTGTCCATAGGGCGCGAATCGCTCTGCAATGCGCTTTGCCAGCGTCTTGCCATCACGGGCAGAGAACTTGCCAGCGAGTTTCTGTACAGCATTGCCTTCTATGGTGAGAAAGTATTCCAAGTCATCGTCACCATACTCTTCCTCCAAATCGTGCCCACTTATGTTTTTGCAAAACTGTACTCTGTGGAAACGGACATAGACCATTTCCACTTCAACACTCACACAGTCGTTGCAGGTTCTGTCAATATTTGGCCATTCTGCAATAGTTTCATTGAAGAACGAATGAGTACGATATTCTTTCTTGTATGATGTTATAGATGCCATGATATATTGTTGTTGTTTTCAATGATGTTTTCTTGTGCTTTTGTTCATAAAGACAAAAGCGACGGAGATTCCCCGCCGCTTTTATAGAGTCAATGTTGATTGGATTTCTATCAGTACTCAGTAATCTTTATTTCGTGCATTGTCCAGCTGATCGCAGATAGTCATTTCCCTTTGAGTTGTATGACTGCGCTGTTTGCAAATGCTCTTTCGCTTTGGCATGGTCACCTCTGTCTGCTGCTTTTGCGGCTTCATTTTCGTGCCATTTTGCATTTTCGAAATTGTTTTGAGCCTGTTTTTCATACCATGCTTTATCGTTGACAAAACCTTTTGCCTCGGCAATAGGCTGCTTAGTTGGGTCAAAGTCAGGGTCTATACGGCTTCGGTATTCTGCGATTAGTTCTTGCTTATCGGTCAAATGTTGATTCAAGCGTTCAATGCAGTTATCATAAGTTGGCTCTATGTTACGGCCGTGCATTTCCTGTGCCACTTGTTTGCCATACTCTATAAATTCTGCTCGTAACGCACCACAAGGATGCGTAGATCCTCCTTCAGTTGTACCTAATGAAGCCTCGAAGTTGTTTAGGTCGATACCTTTCATTCCTGCGTGAAGTCCAGCGAAGAAATCACATGCAAGTTCTTCCTCCCAAGCATCGTTATGAAAGCCTTGCAAAGTGCGGTGGGCGCATTCATGGGTGTATATGAGTGTAAGAGAGTCTTCACCCGATACACCTAACTCTTGTAGTTGTTCTCTGTTGAAGCCGAAAACATCGTCTTCGTAGGTCGTTGTGCCATTCGGCCACATACATGTTCTTTCAGCGTTAATCACTGGTACTTCTGGAATATCGAAGAAATCACATGCACGATGGACGGCATTTAATACCATTTCATCAGTAAACACTAATCCTTGATTTGGAGATATAGTATTATGTGGGCTTCCATTTATAACAGCGTCTCCATCTAAAGTGTTGAATTCATTTGTCATTGTCAAAAAAATTCTTTAATTTTTTTATGAAAATATTATTTTTATCCTCATCTATACAAACTTTTTGTTCTATAGGGATGAAATAGCCTTTAAATTTCTTGTTCTCTGTCAGAATAGGTTTATAGCCAAAATCTTCGCATAATTTTACAAGTTCACTATAAAAATCTCTTTTTGCATGAATGCTTTGAGAATGTCTTTGCACGTTTTGAAGTTGCTTATAGTGTTCTATTTGCCCTTTTATTCTTTGTTCGCTGACAGTTGTATATGTCAAGACTCCTTTTGACACATTCTCAGCTGCATTAAACTCTTCGTTGGAGCAGAAAGAAACACATTTACCATCTAATGTATCTTTAATTGCCAAAACGAAAACATTATCGTTTAATGTGTCCGAGAAAATGGGAATATCTCTATTTTGAACGATGCTTGAAAAATCAAGTTCATGAATACGTTTCATCTGTACATCAACGGCGTCATACCTATACGGAACATGACAATCTTTTTCTTCTTCAAGCCAATGCTCGTCATAGAGATACTTTTTATACGCACGAAGATAATAATCATCAGGCAAGTCAAGGAAATCTTTTTCTGCAACGTAATCTTTTCTTGAAATTACGGCACCGACAAATCCCCACGCGGATCGCCCCCCTTCTTCCTTGTCTAAACTTGTGTCTAATGATTTTTCAAGTTGGCAAATTTCCGTTACTTTGCCAATGATTATCCATTGTGTGGTACTTATGAAAACTTTATTTTCACGCTTTTCTATAACCTTTAAATTATTGCCCTTTATTATATCGTTATGCAGGTTACGTAAAACCTCGTCATCGACATTTGAAGGCGAGCAAAACACGGGATTTGGATAATCCACATATTTTGTGCGGCATATTAAAATAGGTGAAGCTAACATAATCAGAAATCTATTAAGAATTCTTTTTTATAATACTCAATAAGGTTGTATTCATTTCCATTCTTCCACAGCTTTTTTGATTCAGATAACGTTAACAATATAGCATTAGCCATTCTTTGCCACTCTCCAAGTTGTGGACGAATTTTGTCTATTTCAGCCTGCCATTCATCACGACGAGCTTTAGAACTAAAGAATTTTTTCTCATCTTTTTCTATCATTTGCTTCAATTCAGATATACGACTGAACTTGTTATCAAACCTATGTTTGAGGATGGAAAGCATAGATAGAGTTATAGGGTATTCGATGTTGGTGGGATCCAAATCTCCCATATATCCATTATCACTTAATCTGTCACCTAGCGTAACAATGGAGATGGATTTTATAGAATCGTTTGCATCTGCAAATAAAGCACTTAAACCTTTCTTTACGGATTCATTTACATCGAAAACAGACTTCTCGATAGCATCCGATTCACTGTTACCTAAAGCAATATAATTGTCAATTAGAGAATTGATGAGTATGTCACTTTTTGTTACGATTATGGGCACAGAACAAGGAATGTAGTTGTTGTTCTTCCCGATGAATTTATTGTATTTACCACAAATATCCATCAAAAGTTTCTTCTGCTTAAAAGAATCTTTCTCAAGTATTGCGTTGCACAATTTTTCTCCATCGAGGAAAATTACCCATGCGTCGGAAGAAGAAATGTCTTCTACAAAATCCTCAGCACCATCACCCTGTCCTTTAATGTATCCTCCAGGATAATCAACCCACGTGAAGTCTGCGATTTCCTTAAAACCATACTGTAATGAGAAATCGTATGGTTCACGATTTGCGCTTGGACTTGGGAATCGGTCATTACCCAAAGACTTGTTTTCAAGAAGCTCATACATACTTTGAAGCTCTGAATCTTGTGCGTCGTTTGCTGCTGACATAGTGAACCCTTCAACATAACCTTGTGCTATAAAATTGTACATTGCGTACAAGAAGCACGTTTTCCCAGAGGAAGTGTCACCGATTACTGTAATCTTACTCATTGTTAGAAATTGTATTTAATTTTTTTTGTCAGAAAAAAGTCCTTAAGCAAATCCACATCTTCTATGTATTTTTGCAAATGTTTCAAGGCTTCTATTACGTTATTGTAGTATTCAATTTGAGGCTGGACTTGATTATATTTCTCTTGTGCCAATTGCCGATAAGTCTTTTCATCAGAAAAAAAAGATACAATATCATCAAAGAAGCCTGAGTTGTCAACATAATTTTGGTACTTTTGAATCTCGTCAACCAGTTCAGCGTATTTATCATCGCAGTAGGTAGACATTGAGCCATGTAACATATATAAAATGGGTATTCCAACATTTATCATACCATTTGCTGTGCAACTCGTTGGAATCCATAAACTATATACATATTCACTGTTTTGAATGTTGCATATCAATGGTTTTAAGGGTGAAAGTAATGTGTCAATGTCATGGCGTTGGAAATCTGTAAGCAAATCAAATTTTGTTATGACGATAGCCACATAAAAGACCCTTTCTATAGATACAAGATTCTGAGATATAATATGAAGAATCCTGCGAACCTTCGTATCAATACTATTGTTATACAATTTTTCGGCATCAAAGAACAACATGATTCCACTTGATTCCTGCATATCTTCCTTTAGAACTTGCACCGATTCAATGTTCTTTTCATTTATAATTCCGCCATTAAAATCTTTCCATTCAAATCTATGGATGGGAGAGTCTTTATACAACAAATCAAAGAAATAAGTACTCCTTTTGGCTGTAGCCAATGGATACTCACCCCTCTTTAGATTTATAAATAAAGAGTCTAATTCGGACTTATCCGATTCATTTAAGGCTTTAATCTTAAAACCACTTACTCCATTCTTTGATAATACGCCATATGCACTTATCATGGATGTGGTCTTACCAGTCTCCTTGTTGCCTATCATAATGAAACTCGTAGTATCCATAAGTTATAAATTGTATTTTGGTTTTTGAGTTTTTTTATTTTGCTCTTTACTAACAATTATGGCATAGCCACTATTATATTTTTTGTCTTTATCTATTGAATTTGAGCTCAAGGCATTCTTGTTCTGAAGAATATCAATCAATGTATCAATATCATTTATTTTATCTTTCCAAATATCCTTTATTGACATCCAAAATGGAATATCTTTATTCGAAAACAAATCCAATTTTATAATGTCATCAAACCCCATATTTTCAATATTGCAAACACCTTGACATCTTCTTCTAAGAATTTTTATGCACATTTCCCGCTGGGATTCTTGTGGAAGAAACTTTATGAGTTCCATAAACTTTTCACCATATAGACTTAATAGGACGCTGCTTAACACTTTCTCATCTAACATACCATTAATATAGGTAGCGATAAGAGATCCGAGGTTTGATGATTGTACAATATCATTACTCTTTAATAATGTTGGTAAAATTGGTGTCATCTTTAAATAATGCCAATAATACAAATCTGCAAAGTAACTGATGAAAGCTTCAATCCTCGGGACGAGTTCGGAGAGGATGATGCGAATGTCATCATCAGAATATTTCATGCCTTCATACACAGGATTGCTTAACTCTGGGTCGAAGATACTGTTGTCATCAATATGCACATCTTGGGGATTTATTGATACTCCCCACCAAAAGAAGCGGAATGTCAGTTTTCCGTGTCTTACTTGTGGAGAGAGTACAAGAGTCGGAACATCCTTCATTAGTGCATGAAGATTGCGACATTCTGCGCCAATATCCGTAATATTATCTTTCCAAGCTCTCTGATAGAAGCGAATACCGCGATCAGACGCAACATTCCAATAGTTATAGCAAAATTCAGCGATAGATTCTTCCATATTGGGAAAAATGCTTTTGTTGAAATTGCTATCCATTGAAGTTGTCATTATGCAGTTTAAAGGCAGAACCTCGTTTCTGCTTTGCTCTAAATTTAACAAGCACTCGTTTTTAACAACATAAGGAGGAACCAGTAAAGGCCATTTGTCTAATGCTACTGAATATGCCTTCTCTAAAATAGCATTTGCATGGTTCGACTTTATCATTTCAATACGGTCACGCTGCAGTTCACCTTCTATCTCTCTTTGCAATGAGCACAATGCAGCGAACTCCTCACGAGCATTTTGGATGCCCTCACGTGCAACCTTCTCTTCATAAGCCTGCTGTTTTGCAGCAAGTTCTTTTGAATGCTTGTTGCCACGAATGCAATTGAATGCGGCAGAACCTACTTGAACTGCCAACGTGGCTAATAATACATCATCTACACCAAACATATTCAAACAGTTAAAAGTTTTGTGTCTCTCAGTGAATTTTCTATCTCGTGCATCTCGTTTGAGGTACACAACTTTGCGAACTTGGGATTGTGTATTTGCTGCGACAAATCTTTATAATGTTTGTCAAGCATAGCTTTAACAGCTGGCAGTTCCAAGGTTTTCTCATCCACCAATTTGTTGAATATAACAGGTGAATGATACTCGTAAAGCATATATGCGTCACGCGCCATACCAACCACAGCTTTAACAGCCGAAACCACATCTGGTATATGCTCTGTCGCTTTCATTCCGTCCATCTTTAAAATCTTGTTCTGCGTCATTGAGTGGAAGCCACGTAGGAAAGACCATGCAGCCATCTCAATTCCAAAAGTATCTCCAACTTGATATGGAAACACCAACAATGTAGGAATGCCTTGCATAATGTAATTGATGTCAATGGCTTCACACATCATACTTTGGCATGTGTTCTTCCAAGGACGACTCTCTATTACTGTATTAGGCAAATTCCTCAAACCGTCAGCTACATTCTCGCAAAATTCATCATAAGAAGAAATGGGTGAAGTTTTTACATAACTTGAAACATCTGTTTTCGCAATCAGTACACGAAGAGGAACTATTGAACTTTTGCCTAATATATCTTCTTGTTCTTTCAGCAAAGTATAAACTTGTGTTGTCAATGGCCAATACTTTTCAATGAAATCATTGAACTCAATTTGCTTTTGCCTTGACTCGTTAAACGCCACGGTTTGCTGAATAAGATACTGCTTGCTAAGTTCATAACTTTCACGACGGAAACGCAACTGTTCATCCAACCGCTCACGCTGAAACTCTTCGCGAAGCGATTGCATACGTTCCCGAAATTCCATGTTGTTGTCCATCAACTCACTTTGATGCTTTCGTCCTATTTCCCCAAAGGCACCTGATTGTATAGCGCAAGTGAAGAAAAATGGTGAGCATCCGTGCTGTTGTATAGTTTCTATTAATGTATTTAGCACTGGCATATTTTGTCTAAATTAAAGAATTGTCATTGTTTATGTTTAAATCATCATGTGGATTATCATTGTTGATATCTCCTTTTATTTTGAGAGAGTTCCCATTAGAAGAAAATCTATCATCACTCGAAGTAATGTCATCATTGTCTGATATAAAGTCATCACTTCCTGATACAAAATCGTCTGTAATGCCACAAAAAGCGGAGTCTGCTGCAAATGCAACCATTCCGATATTATCTATATTGGGAGTGATATCAATCTCGAAAGGGTTAAATGCACCTACCATAGGTACATCAGGCAAATCGATGCTTTCTGTGCTGTAGCCTAACAGATATGTGTCATCGGCAACATGTAGATTATCTACACTATCCACCAATTCACCAATCTCTGCATTATTTGCAATGCAACTATCCATAACTGCTGCATCCGCAGAGCCAAGTGTTCCTTCGCAATATGCTCCCAGCATCTCTTCCGAAACGGGAAGGTCTTGCATGTCGCTTATACGGTTTATCAGTTCGCTGTAGTCAATCATATCAAGCCCTCCTTTCTCAGCATTTCACAAAACTGCGCTTTCGCCCGCTTATGGACGTTGTAGTAAACGGCCATAGTTATGGCGAGCAGTGCTGCAACTTCTTCGTTTGTCTTTTCCTCAACGTAGCGTAACTGTATGAGACGGCAATATCGCTCACATGGCATCATTGAGAGTATCTTGTGCAAATCTTGCATATTCAGAGCTTTTACTTCTGACTGTAAAGAGTCGCACTCGAAAGCGAATCTATCACTTGGGGTGATATTATCTTCTGATAAGTCCCTCTTCTTCGTGAAAAGTTGGTGGCAGAAGTTTTCTGCAACTATCTTTAACCACATAGTGAGTGAACAGCGATAACCAAAGTCTTGCAATTTGCAGTGTCCTGTTTCCTTACGTGGGAAAAGGATATATACGTAAATCTCGTTTATGAACTCGAAGACGTTGTCGCAATCTGTGTAGTACTTGTTGTATATGGCAGAGAAGAGGGGGTAACACTGACGGTAGAGGAACTCCTTAGTTGTATAGGAGTCTCTCCTAAGAATAGCCGAGACAATCTGTTGCTCGGTTACTTCTTGACCGTGTATCAGCCACGTTTTGCTTGCCGTGTGTTTCATGCTGTTTTCGCGTCGGTTATTGATCGTTTATGATAAAGACAACTTCGACCTTTCTCCTTTGGAATAATGCCAGGTGTAAAAGGGATGTGAATACCACAAATGTATTTTGCCTGACGAGGCCGGAATAGCATCCTAATTGCAATATCATTTGTGATATAGCCTATAATACCTCCTAAGGCAGGAGCTAATATATATGATAGTTCAAAATTCATATTGTTATTTTTAATCTGTTTAATATAAGGAAACGATAGTGAGAATTCTTCTATCAATTCTTCGCTAAATATTATTCAAGTAAAGTCGATTTTTTCAAAAAAACACTCGGAACATATGCCGTTGCCACAGTCAGTAAACCATCTATCACAATTCCCACTCTCTGTTGTCCTTGGTAACGAGCGACGGTTCCAGTTACTCCTTTGAACTTTCCTTCGATAATCCTTACCACTTGTCCCTTTTGAAACTTATCTATCCTATCTGTAGATATGATAATTTCATCCGCATCGGCAGCACAGATGATTTTTAAACTATCCATCTGATAGTCAGGAACTATCATAGGAATCTTCTCTATTCTGCGACCAACGTGGACGTGTCGATAATAAAAACGAAGGAATGGGAGGTTTACGTTGTCGTAAACGAAAGATTTGAGTTGTTCTTCGGTACCGTAGGCAAAGAAGATGTTTGGTAAACGTGACTCGGTAACAACTTTGCGCTTACCTTTTATAAGTTTTACAGTGTCTGTTGTAGGATAGAAAGCAGTGATGCCTTTGGCTGTCATGTAGTCGTATGCCTTTTTCTCTCTACCGTATGTGGTACGTAAAGCATACCAATGAGGGATATCTTCCTCTTTTTGTGCTTTAGGCTTACTTGCTATATGGGCATTTCTGGTGGACACCCCTGTTTGTGAACTCTCAGCGGAAACAGTGCTTTGAGCTTCGGGGAGGGCGTTGGAGGTAAGTCCAGCGCAAGGAGGGTATTCACCACCTCCTGAGGTGTGTACATCTTCTGATGTCCATTCATCGACTTTCATATCGGTGTTAACTTATTCTAAGCAGAACCCAGTTAATAAATTGACACAAAAAAAGCGTGGAATCGTCCTGTTGCCCATCCCACACATCGAGGCTCTTGCATTGCCTATTTTGGTTGAACAGACAACGTTAGAGCCCACGCCGATATGAAAATCATTACCGCAAAGAGACCTATATAATACATTTGACTGTGCCCAAAAGGGTACAATCTATGCTTACAAGGTCTCCACGGGATTTTGATATAATCACACCCGGGACATCTATCGTTGCTAAGTTCAAGACCAAAATATCGATATGGTTGCAAGATTTCGATGTGTCTTAAACAGAGCGTCAGATAAACGCCTTATATGTCTGGACTGCTTTTCCCACCCAACACCCGCTTTTGTATAGATATGTCAGATAAGTGACTTCACTACACTCAGCACGGCGTAGGCTGCCGACTCGATTATCTTGTAAGAACACGTCTAACTGTGACAAAAACGGTCGAGCATATACAGTCCGAGTACAAAAGTACGGAATTTAATCGAGAAAACAGCAATAATGATTGAGAAAATCTATCATTTGACGTGAATTTAAGACTATTTAAGCCAATTCGCTTGAATATCTCGATTATTTTGTGTAAGAAAGCGCACCGTAATAGATGACAAACATTCTAAAATATGCAAACTGCGCTACA
Organism: Leyella stercorea; assembly: GCF_019052365.1. Lineage (GTDB taxonomy): Bacteria > Bacteroidota > Bacteroidia > Bacteroidales > Bacteroidaceae > Prevotella. Next base: position 725 of record NZ_JAHQUY010000078.1, on the reverse strand, counting down.
AATAGAAAGCAAAAAGCGCACAGAGTGATACAACCATTTGGTATTTCTTCTCTGTACGCTATTATATAATTAAGGTGTAATGCTTAACTGATACCTCTCGGCATCGTTCCATTCATCACGATAATCGTCGTTCGCCCCTGCTTTCCTGAAGTAGCTTGACATTCTTTGCGATTTCCTATCTTTTCAACAAGCCATCTTCTAAAAAGCAATGCTTGGTAGGTATCCACTTGCAATGCTATGGCGATAATAACGTCCAAACTATAGACATCGGCAGAATATCCATTGTCAAGTTTGATGTATTGCGAATGCTTAAAATCCTTTAGGACACCTTGCTTCCAAATTCGCTTGATTGTATTGTTCACTGTTGTGCCTGTCACATTCAACAGTTCTGCAATCTCCCAAGCGGTCATCCACACCTCGCCATGATGAGGAGCGTAGATAACCATGCTTTCCTGTATAGTTATCACTTGTCGTTTCATACTATTCCTTTTTTGTGTTCGTATTATCGCTGCAAATATTCCCGAATGTGAATTCCTCAATGTGATTGAGTTGTTGGGACAACTTTTCTACATCCTTGCTCAACTTTTCCTTGGTAATCTTGGCGTACACTTGCGTGGTCTTGATGTCTTTGTGACCAAGCATGGAACTTACTGTTTCTATTGGTACACCATTGGAGAGGCAAACCGAGGTTGCGAACGAGTGCCTTGATACATGCCAGGAAAGTG
>NZ_JAHQUY010000077.1 GCF_019052365.1 Leyella stercorea | reverse complement strand
ATCGGTCATTAGGATTTCTCTGTGTCGTACGGCAAAGAGAAATCCTTTAATTTTTGTTGCAAAATATCTAAGATTATGAGGATGGCATAGCCAAAGTGAGATGGGAGGTTAATCCTGATGGTATGTATTATCGTGATGAGGATGGCTTTGGCATGACTGACGATGATGAAATCAATCTTGAAGGAGCTATAGATAGAAAAGGCAATGTAGTAAAGAAGTTTTCCTTGGAACAAAAACCATCAAAAATAGAAGTTGCGCCCGACACGGATTAGGGGATTCGATAATGAAGAAGATTTGGTGTGTATACATTACAATTGCGTTGCTTGCCGCAAGTGTCTCTGGTTGCAATATAAAGTCGCAAGACTCCTTCTCTTCGCTGCTTGACAAAGCAAGTCAAGGTGATTGTGCTACATACTTGAAATTGGAAGATTACTACAGAACAGGCAATGGTGTGAAGAGAGATTTCTTCAACATGATAACAATGGCACAAATGGCAGATTTGTATGGCTACCGCATTGACGATTATATCAACGGCTTGCCAGACAGTGATGACTACAAGACATTGTTCACCACGATGGATAGACACCACTCTTGCCCTGTGTAGACAGCGTGATAAGTATGATACAGGAGTTCAAGAGCAAAGGTGGATTGGAAGCGCAAACTCTTCTCGGAATGATTACTGTTGAGCAAGGCGACTCCATTGCTGGCATGGAAATGATAAGGAATGCAGCCGAACGCGAATACTCCATTGCAGAAATACTCTTGTATGGTCCTAATGAGAAAACTGGCCAACCGACAGATACTCTCAAACTCCGCTTGATAGCAAGCCGATTTCCATTGGCTTATTCATTACTTGGCGATGCCTACTACAAACCAGATAAAAAAAACACAACCAATTGCAAGCCATCAAGTATTATATGGAAGTTGAAAAGTATGGTGTGTTGGGAAAACATGGTGCCGTGCAAGTTCTTGACTACTGCCAAAACAACAATGACTTCAAACTTACCGCTGATGATGTGAAGCAATTGGCGATAATCGCAAAACCAATATGCAACGCGACAGAATAATAAAATGTCAAATAAGATGTTGCAAGAATGGAAATACCTACATCGAAACCTACACTAATTCCTATGGGCGAGTTCTCAATAGAAGTGCTAAAATTGTTGATACAAATAGATAGTTATCAGAATACAGATAAAAGAGTATCACGACATTGTTTCAATATAATGCCGTGACACTCTTTTTTTACTTGTCTATGCATGATGCTACAAAATAGGCAATAGAAATGACCGTATAAAGGAAACACGGCAAGAATATCCAAAGCAAAGTCTTTACCCAACCATTCGACAACCAAACTCCTTCATTTCTTGACATCATATTAGACATATCATAGAAATGGCGAGTGAGGATGTCCTTATTCGCCTTTCGGTGGTCTTCAAGAAGTTTGGACTCGTTTTCAATGAGTTTCTTCCTGTTGTTTATTGCCTGTTCCATATCGGCATCATCAACCTTAGCTTTGACAGTTATGTCTTTTACTTTGCCGATGTAGGCTTCAATAGCTTTGGTGACAGTATTCGCTTTATCTGAGGCTTCACTCAATTTGTCTTTTGCTTCATGCATGGAAGCAGTAGCCATTTCAACGCCACTTTTTGCCAAAGTCAAGCTATTGCCAGCATCCTTGTAGGCTTGAAGCTGTTGGTCAAACTTGTCCGATGCCTTGTCCGTTTCGATATTCTTGTCAATCGAGTTCTCGAAAGAGCCGAAATCCATATCTGAGATTTTGCTTTTACCTATTGGCATAGTTTCAATGTTGTTGGTTGAACATTCGGTTATCTGCCATATCCTTGCTTCTTGCGAGGTCTGCACAGTCGATTAGCCATCATAGCGCAGCGATACGCCCAAGACAGTTCATCCTCGTCCTTGTCACGTCCCCAACCTGAGGTAGCACCACCTCCGCCACCGCCAGACTGGGCGGCAATGGTTGTGGCTGCATCAATGTATTCAGCAAAGAGAAGAATGGCGGTCTTCTGCACATCACCTATCTTGGCAAACACATTGTCGGCATCCAAAGCAATGTTCTTGTCGATGACATCCAGACAGTTCTGTGGAATATCAACAGGATAATGATGAAACTCGTCTGTATAAAAGTCGAAGTGACGTATCTTTGGAGTGTTGTCCGCAGTAGGAATGGGTTTAGGTACAGTCATAATCTTTGGCTGTTGGGTATTCTTTGTTGGAGTTGAAACTTGTTTCTCCAATTCTTGATGATGTAGTTTTGCCCAAGTGCCTTCAATCTTTGAGGGCATCAGACAACGACCTTTGCCAAGTTCCGAGGACTTATAAATGGAGTTTCCACGCTTGATGGCATATCCACGCACTTGTCCTTTGCTGTCGGATTGTAGTTTGACATCATACCCCATTTGCGTGAGGCATTTTGTGTATAGTCCCCAATCAAAGTACGGCATCTTAGCCAAAACGGAAAGGCAATCATTGGTTATCGCTTCCTTATTTTGGCGGCTCACCTCTTGTGCATCTTTCCAACCACGCTGTTGCCCAACCTTGGCGGCAGCAGCCATCGCTCTCTCGTAGATATAATGGGCATCATTCACGTTGCCCCTCATGTCTATGCGGTTCGCATCAATGTGAAGGTGCATAATGCCACTCTTGCTGTCATGATGGAGTGCAACTACATACTGGCTGTCTTTGAGGTTGGTTGCCTTTGCACTCTTGCGCTTCGACTTGGCTGAAAGGTCAACCGCATCAAACTCACGGATAAAGTCATCCGCCAACCTCTGCCATTCCTCCATCGTCCAACCTTGCGTTTCCTCCGAGGTTGGGGAAACCTCAATACGTATCATGTTCCTTTTGAGCGGATGATAACGGTTCAATTTGTCCTCAAACTTCTTCTGCAAGGCAAGCATTCTTGCCCACATTGCCGTTGGGGAAATATCATCGGGCAAGAGATTGGTCTTTACAATCTCTGCCTTGTCCTTATCCACTGAGTAACGTATGGCATTTGCGCCATGACTTATCACCTTTGCTTTTGCTATCATATATGTCGTATGTTCTATTGTGTTAAGTATTTCTCTATCTCAATCATGCGGTTCAAGATCGCCTCTGCGCTTGTTCTCCATCGTTTCATAAATATTTCGCTACGGAGAATGTTCTCACGTTCCGTAAGCGGACGACCTTTGAGGAAGCCGAACAATTTTTGTATATCGCCCCTGGCATCCGAAAGGCTGTTCAAAGCCTCCATTTCTTTGTCTGTCAAGCGTTGTTTGGGATATTTGCCCTCCAACCGCTTGCGTGCGTATGCGCTTGTGGTCAGTCCGCAAAGAGTAGCATATTCCGCTATCTCCTTATGAAGCTGTGGGGTAAGCCTTACTATCAGGCGGCTCGTGTATTTCGGTGTCTCCTTATCTATATTTTTCTTATTCATACCAAGTATTGCTTCTATAAAAGTGTGCAACCCAATGCGAGCTTGCGAGCGTTCAAGAAGTCCATTGGCATACGGACAAACGAAGTGCGTTTGTATGACATTGGTATTTCTTGCATAGCACCGCTATCAGAGTTTACGCACAAGCACGCTACGCACTGGGGTTGCAACAGTTCACAGACTTGTTGTATAACGGTTCTCAAATTACCCAAGCAACAGCAATTGTGGGGCATCCTCCGCTTCCATCTGTTCTTTGAAGAATTGCCTTCTGGCTTCTGCCTCCAGTTCCATGTCAGAGACGCTTGGCGGTGGAACATCTTCCTCCTCGCCATTATCGCCATTTCCTGAAGTTAGGGAAGAAAAGGAACTGTTGGCAAGTTGTGTTGGAGAAGTACCGCCATTTTTGGTGGGCGGATCCTCCTTGTTAGGGAATGCGGTTGTGGAAGTAATAGTATTAGACTTGCCGGAACAGTCTCTTTGGTTGATGGGAACATAGTGAGGATTGACATATTTCTTGCCGTCAACAATCCATGCAGAAATGCATAGCAATGTGTGAACACTTCCTCGTCTTGTCTGTACAGAAGAAAGGATGCCCAATTTGTTCATGTGGTCAAGCATCTTGGAGACGGTTTTTCGGTCACACTTCCATAGTTTGGATAGAGCCACCTCTGACATGTTCACCTCCCATAATGCGGTTGTGGATTCCCCAACCTCATTTGAGGTTTCAATCTGTCGTGTCACAATCTGAATGAGTTGATAAAGGCATGAAAGGCGATTAATGCCAGCCGTGCCACCCATCAGATAGTTTACTTGTTCATTACTCAGGATAATGCTGTTGAAAATATTACTGTTCATCGTTGTTTTCTTTTTGTTGTGTAAATCTGTTCATGCTGTTATGCGGAAAACTCTCTGCCGTCAAAAGAGAAACTATCGTCTCATGCCGAAGCCTCTCTCTGGCATATAATACTCCTTGTCGTATGCGATATGGTCAAGCACACGTTGCAGTCGGTCAAGTTGGGGGCTGTCAAGCACTTGTATGGCATTGATGGTAATTTTCTGTGATGCAATTCTTCGATGCTCACAGTTTCTTTCCGACATGGTTCCGTCACCGTCAGCATAGACCGAATGAAGATAGGTATTGACTGCTTCCGTCTGTTCCTTGCTTGGGTAAGCAGCAGGAAAGCGGTCGGAAATGTAGTCTACCATATTGCTGACCGCATTAGCCAACAGAGGGTCACGTTTTTGCAGACTGTTTACAAGTTCATCTTTCGTCATGATGCTATGGTCTATTGTTCATTTCATTCAGACGGTTTGCAGCCTCCAGTCTTATCTCCTCCTCCGACATGGCTCTTGCTCCTCGTACCCAGTCAAGCAAGGCTTTCTTCTCAAAGAAGATGAGCTTGCCAGCAGGCTTGAAGTACGGCAACTGGTTAAGATGCGTCATCTTGTAGAGCGTGCTCTTGGCAATGCCCAGAAAGGCGGAAGCCTCTTCAAGGTTCAACACTTCCTTTGTCATGTAGCAAAGGTTCTCCAACTTGTTCACTCTCGACTGAAGCTCCACTATCTTGCGCTCATGGTCGAGGTTCATCTTTAATGCGTTCTTTTCTGTCATAAATCTGATATTTTGTTTATTTCGTTATCGATTTCGGCTGCAAAGGTATATTGTTGCCAATGATATTCAAGCAGCCGTTATGGTTTATTAAAAGTGCTGATTTTCAATTCTTTGGTTCTATTTTACCATGCTGCAATGTGGTAGATTGGTCGGACACTCACTTGAAATTCAGCATCTTCAAATGTCTATCGTTCAAACATTCACAAAACCAAGGATTGGACAATAAGGGTGGCAAATCTTTGGTTCTATTGCCAGTTCTCGTTTTTGAAAATGTCCAACAGAGTGCAAAACAAAATTTAACACCCAATTTTCGCAAACCAAGCCGTTTGAGGTCAAAACCGTTTGCAATAACCACATTTGGGGTACAATGGTAGGAAAAAGAGTTGTGAATGAGAGAAATAGGGATTTCCCCTCGTTTTTCAAGGGACAAATTTGTACCTTTGCAAACGAAACAGAGGTATTCCACAAGGGATATTTCGGGCGAAGTGTTCTTGACTTTATTTTTCCGTGGCTTTGTCCCGTTTTTGTCCCTCGCTGATTTTGTATCACGAGACAAGAATTTATAAATGACTGATTTACAGCGACTAAAATCGTGTTTTGGAGAATTGGTAACGGCAACCACCAGTAACCACCAAAATGGTCCTTGGGAACCAATGAAGTCGGAATTGCAAAGAAACTCATTGGTTTGGAAAACCACATTGTCAATATCCTCATCAAACAGGTCTATACCTATCGTATTAGAGAGGTCTGTGACAAAATCAGCCATTCCACCAGTCGCACTTCCAGCAGCTCCACTGGCTTGCAATAATAGTGATGTAAACATAATCTTTAAACTTTTTATATATTAAACTTTATAGTTGCTTGTTGTTTATCTGCCTGTTGCTGTTCCATCTGTACCAAAAGCTGTTTGCCATCTTCGAAGGGCATTTTGTGCTACAACCTTTGTGGATGAAATACGCTGAATCTTGGTTTTGTTGGCAAGCAGTTCTTGTGCTCTTTTGCCTCCTCTCCATACTTGAAGTTGCTGTACCAAAAGATTGTTGCGCTTGATAATATCCCTATAGATGGCAAGAAACTCCTTCTTCCGCTGACCCATATCAAGATATGAATCCTGGGTGTACTTAATAGCTGTCTCTATGCAGTTGTAGATGTTTCTCCAAGTTCTATAATCCTCGGAGGTTCCGCCACTTGTAACGATACGGCTGATATTCCTATTGAAGATTTCGAGTTTGCCGTTGATTTTGGCTTTTTCTGAGAACCAAGTTATATCTGTAGCCTTGGAACGGCTTTCAATATTTAAAGCCTCTATCTTTGCTCTTGCCACATAGTCGGAATCTATCTTTTCAGCAGGAGCTTTCTCCTCATTGACGGCTGCCATAACAGAAGTTCGGTATATGAGCTTGTTTCTTACGTTGGCATCCCTCTGATACGACTTATGAAACGTATTGTAATATGCAGCAGGAGTCAATGCTCCTGCTCCAGTTTCCATTGTAAGGAACTGGTTCATAATGTCATTCTCATGGATTTTCGTTACACTTTGTGCGTTTACAGTGGTAACAGCTACGAACAACATTATTACATATATTATAGTTCTTCTTTTCATAACTTCACATTATTTATATTGATTGATCTTTCCTTCGTCGTTCTCCAAGAAGTCCGCCACCGCCAAGTGTCTGTTTGGGCTGGTAGCTTTTCTTCTCTTGCAAACAGGTGTATGCCTTTGCTTGGGCTTTAACCCAATCGCCATAGGCTCCGTTAAGGATTTCCTTCATGCTTCTTGCTCGATAAATCTCTTTTTTCCAAAATCCCATACGGACATTCATGTAGCCCCACAACTCCAAATAGGCTGCTGCTATATAATTGTCTATATTGTCAATGGAAGTGTTTATCTTATCCAGGCATTCCATCATGTCTAACACCTTAGTTTCCTTAGGTGAGTTCTTTCCTCCAACAAGAAGAACAAAATCATTGTATGAAGACTTTAGCTCTTTAGCCTCCGACTCAATTGCCTTAACGGTCTTCTTACTTGTGGTAAGTATTATTGTGTCGGAAGGCCAAATAGCACCATGCAAAAGTATCTTGTTGGTATAGGTATCTACAAGATCCCAGTAACCCTTGATATTTGCGGACACTCTTTTGGAGGCATTCACTGTGTGAAATGCTGTTGCACCAGTCTTCAATATGAGGTCAACGACATCGAAACACCTTCGGTATCTGTCCAAGGTATCGCTGACTGCTCTGTAGTCATTCACCTTCTTGGCATTCAGCTTATGGTATTCCAAAACTCCAAGCTCGGCTGCAACTCTCACTTCCAACAGTCCTCTTACCTGCTTATGGTTCTTTATCATCGCCTCCAGTGAAGCAACATCACCTTGGGCTTGAACTCCAAGAACAGAAAAGAAGGAAATTACAACCAATATGTATCTGATAATATTGCGTCTCATAACTTTATTAATTATTTCCTGTATTGTTATTAACTGCCGTACTGTCTTTCTTCACGTTATTCGTCTTACTCATTGCCGCAATACTTGCGTCTTCCCATCGTTGTAAACAATACTCTGCTATGGTTCCACGCCCGCTTCTGGTCACAACATCAAGAATCTGATGTTTTAGAAAATCAAGAAGGCTCTGCCTTGCTTGCATAACATGTTCCAGGAACACAAGCTGTGAATAAATCTCCGTCAACTGATATTCTACATCCCTTGCAATGTCAAGTCGGTCGCTTGCCCATAACAGATGAATGGAATTATCTGACTCATCATCAGAAGTGTCAACCTTGTTGGAATATTCATATCTGATGCTTATACTGCAATCCGGCATGTCTTCCATCAATTCCTTCAGTCGTTTATTAACTTCTTCAGTACGCTCTTTCTCTGTCTTGTTCATGTCAAGTTTCATAACTTCCACAACATTCTCGGCACTTGAATTGCCGGACAAGGTGAAATCAACCGACAATATTGGACGGTGGATTCTTATGCCAAGGAAATACTTTGGCTTTCGAGCCAGTTTCAGAACTGCGGTATATGTGACATTCGCTTTCGCAGAAGGACAGTAGGCATGTCTGACAAATGTGTATTCGCCACTGCCGTTAACCCATTCTCCCTCATCCTGCCACTGCAACTTATACATGGCTTGCAACTCTCGCATATTGGATGGTATGCGATAGGCTCCATCCAAATTGTCCGACATATCATTATAATATTCAGTCAATGCTTGGTTAGTCTGGTTGAGATTATTCTGAGCCACAGATAACTGATTTTGCAGTTGTGCATTTGTTGCATCAAGAGAATCATACTCCTTCTGTAGTTGGTTTGCCAATGGATAGTTGTTGGCTTGCTTTGCAGCTCGAATCCTGTCAATCAGATCCTGTTGTTTCTTGTCGTTGGCAGAGATTTGCTTCTTCAAAGAATTAACTTCGTTTGTATATTGCTGCTTCTGTTGCAACAGTTCCTTGTCACCGCCATCAGAAGATTGATCAGGATTGTTTGCCATCGCAAACTGTTTTGACTGTTCTGTCAGACTTCCTTTTTGCGATTTGCTGTTCTCTTTCCAGTTGAAAGAACCTTCGCCAAGATTGGCTCCTCCACTACAGTTGGCAACGAAAGACACCGTATTGCAACCTTCCAATTTCTTTTCATCTGCCATTGTGTAGAAACGAGGGGCATCACTGCCAAGTTTATAGACCTTTCCGTAATTTTCATCTTTTGGGTCTAAGTTGTCATTATAACTGTTCAAACGAGCTTTTAGCTTCGCCTCAAAAGTTTCCTTATCCATACTCTGAGAGTCGAAAGTTTCCTCATAGACTTCTTGTTTGATGTACCATGAATCTATTACAGTCATATATACAGAAAAGTGTCTGCCTCGCCAATGCTTTGAATGTGAAAAGGTGCCACCGCTTTTGTCACGGACATAATCATAAGAACGTTGTTCATAATTCAAGCTTATTGTATGCCCTGGATTATTCTTTTCATATTCGTTCTTTTTACTGACATTCCAATCTGTGGCATTCTCCGCAGCAGTCCTTAACTGATTATACTCAGACGTGGTAAGAGTTGGAAACGGTGGAGATGATTTCTCCTTATAATTGCACTTGTATATCCAACCAGTCCATGAATCCTTGTTATTTGTGTTTGCAGGAGCTGATGGGCGAAATGAGGCAATTTCTTTTGTGCCACTATCTTCCGTATATATATACCATCTTTGTGTATAATACTGACCTTTCAGTTCTTTTAGGTAATTTGTAATATATCCAGTGAGATTGTAGTCATCTATCTTAAAAAGTCTGGCTACTCCTGCTGCATCAGGAGTGACTATAACCTGCATAAGAAGGTCTTTGACATTTGCACCATTCTTCACTTGCTCATAGGTGTCTCTGAACTTATCGTACATCATCCAAATGGAATCCGTTGATGAATGGAATATGTTACCAATCTTGCTTGCCTTCTCCAAGTTGGCATCTACAGTCTGTTGTCCAGCGGATGCAATGACATCGCCGAAGTGCTTCATGTCTTCCTTCAAATCATCCTTTGACAAGTCCTTGCCAAAATCTCCAAGTTTGTCAAGCAAAGCTTTCCAATCCACATTTCCAAGCTGGGCAAGGTCAAACAACTTTTTCAGGTCATCACTGACAACCAGAAACTTAATGTCCTTGAATGACCGTTTACCATTGGTGGCAATCAGCTCAAACTCTTTACAGAGGTTTTCAACATTTGAAGTTGTTTTGAGCAGGTAAGGCCCCCAATAGAGCACATTCTCTGGATATTTTAGGAACTGTGCAGCAACGGTAATGAACTTTGGCATTATGCCGTCTTTCACCAGGCTGTATATGCGCTTATAGTAATAGTTCTCCTCAGAGGCGAACAATCCAGGATTGCGCATTGCATCCCTGTCATTCTTCTTTGATACAAAGATTCCAGCCATCGCTATGCCACCGCTCTTATAATGTTGGAAAATGGAGTCAAGAGCAGTTGCTGTATTACCTTCCTCGGCTCCTTCCACACCGTAAGCAGTACCCATTGCTGTAATGGTTGTAAGGTCAACGTTTATATTGTGCCAGCCTAACGCTGACACAGTTTGTATAACCGCTGACATTAATATGAGAACTATTATTCTACGCATAAACATATTATTTTTTATTCATTTGGTTGTACATTTTACCTTCCTTCATAACGAGCTTGGCAAATGATGTGCAATCAAGTCCACTGTCCTTCCAGTCTTTAACAAACACCTCAATGCCATGTTGATAGCTACCTTTGAGCTGTTTTCTGTAGAACTTGAATGCTTCTTTCTCTACCTTCTCTGTAGTGTAGTTGATGTAACACTCTGGCGGTTCCTCAACTCCATACACCTCACCGTCCTGTCCTCGCTTGATGAAAACTTCCTGGAATCGTGAACGACCTTCATGGTTGTCAAGACGGTTGATAGTGAATATTTTCTTGCAATCTATATCTGTAAGAGAAAGGGTTGCTTTGATGTCATCAAACTTATCCTTAAATTTGCTCTGGTCAAGAAGCATGAACACATCTGAGTTATTGATGATGGCTTCCTTAACGATAGGTGAAGAGGTAATATCTTGGATTTCCTGTGTTACCACACCCACCATAGCCCAATGCTTACGAGCTGTCTTATACAGATATTTAATATAGTCTGCCATCACTGGTGTAGCAATGGCTTTCCATGCTTCTTCAATTACAAGGCATTTTCTTCCTTTCTTGATACGCATCTTCTGGGTGAACACGTCCATGATGATAAGAGTTAGGATGGGGAAGAGAACAGGGTCATCCTTCACCTTGTCTATCTCAAAGACAATGAACTTTTCATCGAACAGAGAACCATCAATATCATTATTCAAGATGCTTTCATTCTCACCACCTTTGTAGAAGGCTTGGAGAATTGTTGCAAAGTCATGGATGTTGAACTGAATATTCTGCTGTTTCATTATCTGAGGAATACGCTCTACTGCAAACTCATAGTAAGAATTGAAACTGAGTTCTGTAACTTTCAACTTCTTTTTCTGACGCTCTATCTTATCTATCTGATGCTCTATACGCATAAGATATTTGTTCTCGATAACTTCTGGAGTAAGACGTTGCAAAGCTCGTTGAGCAACTTCCTTCTCGCCTTCAGTAGCAGCTTTGTCTTCGATTACTGCTTTCAACTTTTCTGAAACACGTTTGTCTCGATCTGATAGTTTCTTGTATTCAAGTTCCTCTATCTCATATTCATCGCCATAACGCTCTTCAAGTTCTTCTTCAAACTTGTCGTACTCGCCATTTTTCTTGTCTTCAAGTAAAAGTTTGGTTTTCATCTCTTTTCTCTCTTCCTCATTGAAACCTTCGAAAGGATGAAAATACTCCTCGTAATATTCTACGATTGTCTGGTTGATGACTGCATCTTCAAGCTTGGTTGGGAACTCTGCTCCCTTGAACAATTGGAAAATGAGACTCTTCAAGAAGTTCTTCTTTTCACCGAAGTTCTCATTATACTCTGCATCCGTAACCTTGAACGGATTCATAGAGATTGGCTTTTCCTTGGAGTAGCTGATATACGTTCCATCAAAATAGCTGCAAAGTCCTTCGTAACTGTCACCAGTATCAATAATGACTATATCGGTGTCCTGCTCACGATACTGACGCATAACAGTATTCATAAAAAATGATTTGCCGGAACCAGACGGACCCAAAACAAAGAAATTTGAGTTGTTGGTATATCTCTTCTTTCCCTCTTTTCCCGATGTGTCAACTGCCAACGGCAAACCTTGACGGTCGGTATAGTAACATTTCAAAGCAGAATCGTCACCAACGGCTTGACGTTCCTTGTACATAAGACACAAGGCTGCTTCTGATAATGTAAGGAACTGGTCGTAGTCTTGATTTAAACGGAAACAGTTACCTGGGAAACTTGCCACAAACAACTCCAACTGATTGTAAGCTCGTTTGGATATATGTATGTTGTATCTTGCAAAGATATTCTCTAAGCTGTTAGTTACCTTCTGAAAATCATAATCAGAACTTGTCTGTACGATTAGATTATAATGGGCATATACGAGGATTTTTCCGTTTCGTGCAAGCTCATTCTGTACTGCATTGATGTCCTCAACGGCAATCTGATTGTTCGGGTTCGGTATAGAGGCATGACGGTTCTTCTTCTTATCAAGTTTCATCATTTCCCTCTTCTGGTTAGGAAGGAAGATAACTTGATTATAAACTATAGAATCCACGCCTGGCACATGATCGATGTCTGCCAACAGGTCTTGTGATATTACAGCATTGTTGACAGACACATCTGTATAAGGACGTATATTACCAGGCAATCCAATACTGTCAACGTCCAACAGGCTATATACCTTTATTTGTTTATTTCCCATGCCTATCTTCTCACTGTCAACCTTGAAGTCGGTCATGGATATATTCTTATTCTTAAAGTCAAAAGCAAAGAATCGGTCTGCATATTCTTTGCATTCCGCAGCCGATAAGAAACGGCAATTTATCTCACCGCTCTTCAATCGGTCAGATACTTTTTACCCGTTGGCGGAATTAATTTAAGTTGATAAATATGAGTAAAAAGTTGCACATAT
>NZ_JAHQUY010000076.1 GCF_019052365.1 Leyella stercorea | reverse complement strand
TGATTTTCTTTAAAAATTACGCTAAAATCTGCTGAATAGCTTAAAATGAGCTATTTATGAGTGTGTTACCTCGATAGAGGTAATGATTTGGCAATAGTCCTAATTTCTGCAATATGCGTAATGTTTGCTGTCAAACAACTCTTTTCAGGTGCAAATTTAATATAAATTTTCGAGATATAAGCTAAAATACCAAATAAAATTGTGTACCTTTGCAGTGGCAAATTCAAAATCAAGATAAAATGAACAGAATTAAGGAGATTCTTGAACGCAAAGGTGTCAGTCAAACAGATTTGGCACATCGGCTTGGCAAAACATTTAATATGGTAAATCTATACGCTACAAATAAAGTTCAGCCACCGATACCTATACTGTACAAAATTGCTGAAATTTTGGACGTGGACATTAGAGAGCTTCTTGTTTCAAATAAAATAGATACGCAATGAAATTAACAGACATAATTAAAGGAACAGAATATGACCTAAGTTTGTTCTCCGACAAGCATATTGCAGAGTTAGAGAACCGTATAGTTGAGCGAAAAACAAATGGGGGGGGTAAATATTATCTCACTTGTTTAGTTCGCAAGAAAGAAATAAAACTGACTCCTGAGGAAGTGGTGCGCCAACTATATTTATTGGTGCTTATAGAGGATTATGGGTATTCCACATCAAAAATGGAATTGGAATACGAAGTGACTTTTGGACGAGAAAAGAAGCGTGCTGATATTGTTATTTTTGATAAACAAGACACAACAGCACCCTTTATTATAGTAGAAGTCAAGAAGCCAAAACTCAAAGACGGCAAGGAACAGCTCAAGAGCTATTGCAATGCTACAGGTGCACCTATTGGTGTATGGAGCAATGGAAAGAGCATTTCATACTATCATCGAAAAGACCCTAACTATTTTGAGGATTTAAGCAGCATACCTCGTGCCGACCAAAAACTATCAGACATCATTTCTGAACGTTGGACTATTGATGACCTTATCAAGAAAGACAAGCTTGTCAATGAGCGCAAGTCACTGAAAGACTTGATTCTCGAAATGGAAGACGAGGTGCTTGCCAATGCTGGCGTTGATGTCTTTGAGGAGGTGTTCAAATTGATTTTCACCAAACTTTACGATGAAATGGAGAGCGGACGCAAGAAAGACCGTAATCTTGTATTCCGTAACTATGGTGACACAGAGGAGGAACTAAGAGACAAACTACAGGATTTGTTCGACCAAGCCAAAGAAAAATGGGCAGGTGTATTCTCTGAAGATGCCAAACTGCAATTGGCACCTTCCCATCTGTCTGTATGTGTTGCCTCATTACAAGATGTAAAACTGTTCAATTCTAACCTCGAAGTCGTTGATGAAGCCTTTGAATATCTTATCTCAAAGAATTCAAAAGGTGAGAAAGGACAATATTTCACGCCTCGCTATGTGATAGATATGTGCGTGAAGATGCTGAACCCAAAGGAGGATGAAAAGATGATAGATACCGCAGCGGGAAGTTGTGGTTTTCCAGTTCATACAATTTTCCATGTTTGGCAAAATATCTTGGATAGAAAAGGATTGAAACGTAGCCATCTTTTTACTCTTGAACAGAAACCTGCCGAATGTACAGACTATGTTCAAAACAATGTTTTTGCCATTGATTTTGATGAAAAGACCGTACGTGTGGCTCGTACCTTGAATCTCATAGCTGGCGATGGGCAAACTAATGTGTTGCATCTCAACACATTGGATTATGAGCGTTGGGAAAGCGACTATGTGCAAAGACCGGGGTGGCTTGAAACGTATAGTACAGGTTGGTTTAAATTGCAAAAGTTGAGAGCGGACAAGAAGAGTTATCGTGATTTTACATTTGACATAGTAATGGCAAATCCTCCTTTTGCAGGCGACATCAAGGAAAGTCGTGTTATATCAAAGTATGATCTTGGAAGAAACATGGCTGTGGAAAAATTAAAGGCTTGTCCTAAAGGTATTTCTGTAGTACAAAAAGAGCCAACTTTCATAGATGCACTTACTAACGATGGGGAAACTGTATATCAAATGAGTGATGGCACATTCCGCAAAACAAAATTGAAGACACAGGTTAAGATAAGCCGTGATATTCTATTCGTGGAGCGAAACATTGACTTTCTGAAACCAGGTGGAAGAATGGCAATTGTTCTGCCACAAGGTCGTTTCAATAATAGCAGCGATAAGGCATTGCGTGAATACATAGCTGACCGTTGTCGGATATTGGCTGTTGTCGGATTACATGGTAATGTGTTTAAGCCCCATACAGGAACAAAGACAAGTGTCTTGTTCGTCCAAAAATGGGATGATGTGTTATGCCCAAGAGTAAAGGACTACAATATTTTCTTTGCCACAATGCAAGAGCCAAGTAAGGATAATAGTGGTGATAAGATTTACCGAAGCACAACAGACGAGAATGGAAATACTGTTCCACTTCTTGACACACATGGGCATCTTGTTGTAAAGCATGATCTATTCAATCATGAAGGTCTTACACAAGATGGCATCGCTGAAGCTTTCGCAGAGTTTGCAAAGAAAGAAAAACTCTCTTTTTTCGCAAGTGCCCCTTTGACGAAGTAAGATACAAGACTTTGTTAGAGGGGCTGGAGATTTGCGAAGTGCCTTTTAGTCGAGTAATTGGAAACGATATAGTGAGGATGGAATCTGAATTTTATAATTCAAACACTGTTAGTTACAAAAATACAGTAAAAGCCTCACAAATTATCGATTTCTCTCAATATGGCACATCGAAAGAGTTGAATGAAATGGGTGAAGGATACCCTGTCTTGAGATTGAATGAATTTAATTATTCATTCATTTCTCATCCCGACAAATATTGTAGCCTGTTGGATATTGATGCTTATCATGGGTTACAACTTAAAAAGGATGATGTACTCATTTGTCGAACAAATGGTAATCCTAAATTTGTTGGAAGAAGTGCTATAGTCCCAAAGGATTATGATTATGCCTTTGCGTCCTATCTGTTTCGCATCCGACCTAATCGAAAGTATATCAATTCTGCCACATTAGTAGCATTTTTGAATTCAAAATATGGAAGATTGGAAATAGAGAAGTACTCTATGGTTGGTAATCAGGCCAATTTTAGTCCTGCAAAATTCAGGGAAATATCCATACCTGTATTTTCAAAGGATTTGAATGACAAAATAGAGGACATAACATATAGAGCCTTTCAAAAATTAGAAATGTCTGAAAGTTTATACTCAGAAGCTGCAAATAATATGTTGGAGTGCTTAGATTTGAATGATTTTACGACAAGTTCAAATTCTTGTAATGTTAAGACTTTGAAAGAGTCTTTTATAGAAACAGGACGTTTGGACGCAGAGTACTATCAACCAAAGTATGATGACATACTCCACCATATCCAAGCATACAAATATGGAAGTAAGAATTTGGCAGAAATATGTGATATAAAAGAAGAAAACTTTACTCCAAAAGATGATACGACATACAAGTATGTAGAGTTAGCAAACATTGGAAAGTATGGAAACATAATAGGCTGTAGCCAACAAAAGGGTGAAGACTTGCCATCGAGGGCAAGAAGAATCGTAAGCAAGAATGATGTTGTCATTTCATCCTTGGAAGGTTCTTTGGATAGCTGTGCTTTGGTGGAAGAAGATTACGATGGAGCATTATGCTCCACTGGCTTCTATGTATTGAAATCCAGCGTGCTTAATTCCGAGACATTGCTTGTTTTGTTCAAATCTCCATTGGTAAAGGAACTGATGAGGAAGGGATGTTCGGGTACAATCCTTACAGCCATTGGGCGACAAGAATTGGAACGTATCCCAATTCCATTAATCCGACAAGAAATCCAAGAAGAAATTGCCCAACATGTCCAAAGTAGTATATCTCTTCGCAAAGAATCCCAACAACTACTTGAACATGCTAAGCTCACTGTAGAGGGCGCAATCCAAAATGGGGGGTAAAATAGCATCAGAATATTATGTCCTGCAAGAAAAATCTGCAATGGAACTACATATTGCTATATATGTTTTGTTGCATGAGGTAGGCATTATTTCAAATGATGCAAAAGTCAAGGTTAGTAACGTAGTTTGCTCTTGCAAGAAACTGTCAGATAGCTTTCTTGCAAGTGGCAGACTTGATGCAGAATACTATCAGCCGAAATACGACTTACTTTTTGAGAAGTTAAAAGGTTTCCCGACTGCCACAATCAAAGAGATTGCGACCATACAAAAATCCATAGAACCAGGTAGTGATGCGTATCAAGAGGAAGGCATTCCTTTTATAAGAGTAGCGAACCTGTCCAAATTCGGTTTGTCTAATTCTGATGTCAAATTAGACACGACACAATTTGCAGACACAATCCGCCCACAAAAGGATACTATATTGTTATCCAAGGATGGAAGTGTGGGTATCGCATACAAAATGGAAGAAACACAAGATGTCATAACTTCAAGTGCTATTCTCCACTTGCAGTTAACAACACCGAATGTTTTGCCAGATTATCTGACTTTGGTGCTCAATTCTATAGTAGTGAAGTTGCAAGCAGAACGTGATGCAGGAGGCTCGATAATACAGCATTGGAAGCCATCGGAAATAGAGCATGTTATTATTCCTATTCTCCCAATGAATGAACAGCAAATGATAGCTAATAAGATTAAGCAAAGTTTCAAAATGCGAGAAGATGCACAAGACTTATTGCTACAAGCAAAATGCATTATAGAAACTGCCATTGAAAAATAAAGAAAGATGCCAAGATAATCACTTTTTTAGGGTATTTATCTTGGCATCTTTTTACAATTTGAAACGCCTATTCACGGTCTTTTTAAAAATATTACATTGCTCCTTGAACCATTCTACAATAGGCTGTCTATTGATATACAAAAACAGTTGGTTCGGCTTGGTAGAATCAGAGAATATCTTGATTTCTGCATTCACCACATTGAACTTCCTTCTGTACTCCTCGGAATAGAGTGAACCGCTAATGTTGACTGCCTTTCCTGTAAGAAGCACTCCGATTTGCTCAACGGTGAAGCCAATCTTCCTGCACAGGTCTTCCATTTGCAAACGTGCCTCCAACATCGGGAACCAATGCTTGGCTTTGCGGACGATGTCATTGAGCAAAGAAACTTCTGTTGCGTGCTTGCTCTTCAAATCTACGACCTCTGCTTGGTGTATCTGTTGCATCTCGCCGAGTTGTTGGCTGTGGCTGTCCTCCATTCGCTGTATTTTCTCATGGAGTTCGTCAATGTATTGCTCTCGGTCTGTCACAAGCTCACACAACTTTCGGTTGTGTTGCTCCACCTCTTTCAATTTTCCACTGCCCAAAAGAGAACCAATCTTCGACACAAGGGCGGTCTTGGCTTCCGTCTTGGCTGCCTGTAGTTTCTCCGTGTTGATTTCACTCTTGGTCTGTTTGAGCAGTCGCTCCGCTTCCTCCACATCAGATTGCAACAGTTTCATGCAGTTTTGAAGTCTCTCCGTCTCTCGCTTGATGTTGCGGTAATACTGTGCCGTGGTGGTATGCCTCGCATCCGATCCACGGACACCTCGCTTCAAGCCATACTTGCCCATGGCTTCAGCATAGCTGTCGTGATAGCCAACCATCTTGTCACGGTTGAGCACATCATCGGCACACAACCTCACGACATTGGCTTTCTTGCGGTATGTCCGCTTGCCCTCTTCCGTTGTCTTGTTCTTCGCCTTTCTCCGTTCGCCAGTCACTATCGGAACGATGGAGGCGTGGAGATGTGGCGTGTGCTCGTCCATGTGGAGAACCACCGACACGACATTCTCCTTGCCGAACGTGTCCTGCAACCACTTCAAGCTGTCGTTGCACCAATCGTCAAGCTGATCATTGGCTGCGATGTTCATCATGTCCTCGTGCGTTCCAGACAGCACGGTTCTAATCACCCTCACCTGGTCATTGGTTATCTTGCGCTTGATGCCTGCCGTCTTGATGCGGTGGGCGATGGCTTCGTCACGACCATACACACCGCTCGGCATCTTGACAAGCTCACGGTTGAGGTGAGTTCTCGTAGGGTCAGCGTTGTCGGGTATCACCTTGCGCTCTATGTGGTCTGACTCCCTTGCGTCAGAGCTGCCCTTTGCCTTCTTGAAATCCAAACTGAAATGTCCCATAATAAACTTGTTTTTGAGTTGTACAAATCCGCTTGCCGCATTGCGCCCTGCGCATGGCTCACGGGGGTTCAAAAGGGGATGCCCCTTTGCTCAAATGGGTGTTTTTAGCGGTGGCGTGCCACTGCGTCAAGAAAACGCCCTATTGAGCTATGGCTTTTCCGTTCAGAATAGCCATTGGAGCAGGAACCGCCTACATACCTAAGGCTGCGCCTTTCTTCCGAGGTGGAGCAGTCCGCTTAACAGGCTGTACTTGGTGTACCGACTGTTTGGATTTCACTCCGCACAGATAGTCGTTCAAGTCGTTGTACTCGCTGTACAAGTGGGATGCATCCCTCACACGGTAGCTGAGGGCGTTCTCGATGGCAAGCGTTGCCTTCCGCCCTGCCTCGTCGTTGTCGAGCAGACAACTGATGCGCTCGTAGCCGTGGAGTGCGTCAACAGCCTTGTCCACATTGCTTGTGGAGTTGAGTATCACGTAGTCCTGCGCTTCCAATGACGGACAAGACGGAAACTTCTCCATGCGTAACGAGAGAAAGGAAAGATAGTCCATCATGCCCTCGAAAACATAGCAAGAGTATCTTGGCTCGCCTTGCTGTCGGATATGTGTGATGTCCTTGGGTGACATGCAGCCCTTGAAGAATAGGTTGCGCACCTCGTAACCGCCCGACTTGTTCTTGAAACCGATGGCGAAGTAGCTTTTGCCACCATGCGAGAAGTGGAGTTCCACACATTCCTTTCTGGCAATATGCAGGTTAATCTTACGCTCGCTCAGATAGCGCAGGAGTGCAGGATGGTTAAGTTCCCTAACCTCTAATCTCTCAAAACTCGGCTCAGAGGCTTGCTGAATGAAAGAAAAGTCGGTCGGGCGGACATGGAGTGCTTGCTTCTCCAGCTTGTCCAAGAGATATGGCAAGCTATCTGATGCGTAGAGGTATGACGCAAGGGTGATGATGTTGCCGCCCTTGCCCACTCCGAAATCGAACCAACTGTTCATCGTAGTGTTCACTTTGAAAGATGCCTCACTCTCGTTTCTCAATGGTGACTTGTACCAAAGGTTTGCGCCCTGCTGCTTGACAGGACGGTGTCCCAAACTTTGCAGATAGTCTGCAATCTTGATTTGCTTTGCTTCTTGAATGTTCATGTCTTACTGTGGATTAAGTGGTGAATGTATTTTTGATGAGCTGTTGAAAATAATGAATAATATTATGAGAACCAACGAATTAGCATTACAACAAACTCTCAACAAATTCCTCGTCACAACAATTTACGGAGCAAAAGAGAAAGATAGGTATGAACCATCATGTTTTCTCTTTTCATCAGTCCCATTCTTTTGTTGAGTATTATGTTGAGAATATGTAGAACCATAAATATCTGATATTCAATACTTATTTCATAATGTTCAACAATTCATCAAATTATTTGCCGTTTAATTTGTCTCTCGTTATGGTGTAGAATCTGCCCACACGTTTGATGGGTGAATATTGGCAACCATTGTTGTAATTATACTCGTATGTAGTGTATGTGAGACCATTTGGTGCAGGTTGCAGTTTCCAACAGTCTTGCACTGTCTTTCGCACAAGGTGCTTCTCCGCTTTCACGTGGTTGCACTGCAATAAGGAAAGGGCATCATTGAGGCAGAACTGTAAGCTATCTGTCTGGGTGTTTTCCATAATTTCAAGAAACAACTCCGATAGTTCCACCTCAAGTCTGTTGCGGTTGCAGCGGATGATTCTCCGCAAGGCATCAGTCGCAATCTGCTCGGGGGCGAACCACATTCGGCTCTTCTGCTGTGTTGACAGCGTTCTGCCTTGCAGATGGAACAGGAAAGCAGGTATCTCAGCAATCAGTTTACGCAAGAAGTCGGTATCGTCCGATTGCAACGATGAAATCTTCCTCACCCAATATCGGGTCTCGCCCTCGTCAATGATGACAGGCAGGGATTCGTTGTTGGAGCACAGCACAAACTTGGCAAAGAAAGAAATCTCGTTTCTGTCCTTGCCCTTGGCTTCCACCTTGTAGGAGAGTGTGGTGCTGAGATTCTTTAAACGCTCAGAATCCTCCCTGCGACTGAGTAGCACCTCATCCACGACTATGAGCAGCTTGCCAGCCCAATCTGCATTGAACTGACTGCGGAAGTCCTCGTTGGTATTGAACGTAACGTTGTCTTGGAACAACGCTTTCAGAAAGTTCAAGAACGTGGTCTTGCCTGTGTTCCTCTCCTCAGACACAAGCAAAAGAATTGGAAGTTTCTGCACAGGTCTGAGATAGAGCAGTTGCAGATAGTCCATGCCAAGCTCGTATTGCTCACCGAAGATGTGAAAAAGCAATTTCTTGATGTTCGGAAAATCCCCTTTCATTGGCTTGTGGCTTATCGGCTCGTAGAGATTGAGAAAACCGTCTATTACAGTTCGGTGGTTCACATGTTCGGGAACGGTACAGAATCCGTCATACTTGTGGACATACTTGATGAACTCCTTGCCGTAGTCCTGACGCAAGGTTTCCATGTTCCAAGGGATGCGCTTTCTTACCTTCCCTCCATTGATAGTAGGTTGGTCAACCACCTTGTATAAGGTTGTGCCAACACGGATGAACACCTCGTTTGGTGGAGGTGGTGCCTGTGGCTGCATGGTAGCAACTTCGACTGGCAGTTTGTTGTCATTTGTCATGTTCATAAATTCTCCTTTGTAACTTATAAAAATTAAAGTTGCAAAGGTAATGGCGGAAAATCAAAATACAAAACTCAAACCTACGCAGAATGGAGAAGTTTGAACCGACAGTGTTAAAAGATAGAAAATCAAGGTGTTTGATGTAGCTTTGGGGGATAAGGCAAAACGAAAAATCCCGAAGAAAGGCTTACAAAGAAACCGTTCCTCGGGATGAACAAAAATGCATTCCTGTATGTCATACGTTTTACATGTCATACGATAAACATATAAAACGTATGACATCAAAAGTTCTGCTTTTTCTCACGACAACACTTCTCGATACGACAATGAATCAGTACGACAGCACCTCACTAAACTGCCAAGTATTCAATCATATTTAGCTAAAGGTGTTTGTACCTCCATAGAGTTGTAGGATTATGGTACTTTTCTCTTTTGCTCCGTACAATCTCTTGAGGATTGCATCACGAAGTTGTGCTGCGCCAAAAGAGTGGAGACGAAAGCTAATGGTAACTATCATCGGAAAACTATACAGCGTTTGCCAAACGCCAACGGAAGTTTTGTCCTTGCGTTGAACTTCTGACATAGACAGCATACCTTCCTTATATATGGCTCGTATCACAGAGTTGAGTTTGGGAGCTGTGGCATGAAATATATTCACCAACTCGCCTTCACCCATCCACAAGTTCTCTAAGTTGGACGGAATGGAAAGTGTCCCATTTCCGTCCATAGTGATAATTGTCCTTTTCATACCATTCCTCCTATTACAGGCAAATGCCCCTTGATTCGACTTTCAAAAACAGATATGTCATGGTCAAGTTTGTTACTTGTCACCTTGGCGTATATCTGTGTTGTGGTGATGTTCGTGTGACCGAGAATCTTGCTCACGCTCTCTATCGGCATACCATAGGGGTTGTCGTTTAATTCTAAGAATTCAATATCTATAGACGAGGGTATGCCTTCCGAGGTTGCCATCGTCTGCTTATTTCCGGAGTTTTATCGTAATTTTAGTCGATTCTTGTCTTGTCAGGGCATAGTTATCCCTTGCATGGAGGATAATGCTATATGAGGTTAAGCAGCCTGATGGAGTTCCGCTTTTGCAATTCTTCTTGCCAGTTGTACTGCATTAGCCGTGTGGATGCCGAAGAAGATGATTAGGATTTCTGTCTTCTTGATTCGGCCGCTTATCCGCTTGAGTCCGTAATGTTCCTTCTGCGTTCCAAAGGATCCTTCCATTGCTGTGGCTCGTACACGGGCAAGTTCTTTCTTGACCATGCTGACAGTGGACGTGGTTTCTCGCTTCCTGCCTTTCTGCGAGAATGAAGTCACTATGTTTTGTTCACTGCAGAAAGAACGGTTGGCATTACCAGAATAACTGCAGTCGCCAGCCAGTTTGGTGATCTTCTCTCCAAAGAGTTTCTCTGCAAGCTTTACACAATGCACAATACGAGTACCCTCATTGAATGCGTTGAACGAAAGCTTCTCGATGAACGACAGACCATCAACCTGTATGTTGTTACACTTGGCTCCAAACTCGACCTTCTTTACTTCCTTGCCACGGACGATTGGACGTATGTATGGTTTGTTGACGCTTACGATACGATTAGGAATGCTCTCCTTGGCATTGCCACTCTCGTGATGCTTATGCTGCTGACGGTATATCTTCGTTATCGTCTCTATTTCTGCGAGTTGCTTATCGGAGAAGATTCCTGCGCAGGGATTTTCTCTGTCGAGTCTTCTTAACTCTTTGAGAATTTTCCCTAACAGATCCAACTGTCGACGGATCATCCTGCGAGTACGCTTGTTGGTGTGGTGGCGTTGCTTCACATAGGCCATGTTGTCGTGGGCAACATCAAGGTACTTCGTCCTCATGCGGTGAATGCCGAGTTCCTTACTTGCCTCACACATCATTGTATATACCTTCTCTACGCATTCCCATAGCAACTTTGTGTCAGTGGGGTAACGCATGCTGCTTTCGTAGCACGTTGCATCGGTATAGATTGTATCAAGATTCCTCATGTATGGTTTCCATGTTTCTGCCAATGACTCCTGCTGAGTCTGGATCTTCAGGCGCTTGGACAGTTCAAGGATAATATCATCTATGAGCTTGTAGTTGGTCAGGGGATTGGCTGAACTTATTCGGATGCCACAGAATATCTGATAGTGTATGTTGGCGTTGAGCTGCTCCATAAGTTTTGGGGCAGACAATCCGGTATACGACTTGAGGAACATGAGTGCCACCTTGCCTTCAGGACTGAAGTAAGATTTGCGACCGACTTTTCTGCGTGGAACAGAGTCAATCAAACCGAATCTAATGGCCATCTCACGCAACGGAAGGAGGGCATGAAAGCGTCCGAGTTCACTCTTTTTGAACGACTCTTCATAATCTTTGTAAAAATCAAACTCTGTGAACGCAAGACCTGGTGTTATTTCAGAAAATTGTAGTACCTTTGCCATGACGATTATTTTTCGTTTCCCCCAAAACAGGCCGGTCAAAGCAGTTTGGGGGATTTTTTATTATTTTATGCAAAGATACAAAATTCTTATAACACTGACAATTAGATCGTTAGGTTGTTTTTGACTGATTTACGAGCATCCCTACCATATTCTAAAGCCAAAACTGCCCAACTATGACGAGATACGTGGAACGAAACTTGCTTTTTGATACCACACATTGCAGCAACTCGCTTGATATGCTTATTGATAGTTCCATGGTCACCAATATGGAATAAGTGACAGTCTTTTCTGAATGATTTGTATCTCTCAATAATCTGTATAGGTATATCCATCAGCTTGATTTGGAATGGTACACCTGTCTTCTGACGCTTCGACACAATCCAAGGAGCACCATTAACTATACAGATGTTGTCCTCCGTCAAGTTCTTGATGTCTATGAAAGAGATACCTGTCCAACAACCAAAAATGAAAAGGTCTCTCGCAAAAGCCATGTTTGGGCCTTCCAACTTTATCTCAGTCATGGCGGTTAGCTCGTCCAATGTCAAGAACTCACGTTCCTTGTGGTCTGGGTCAACATGGTACATGGCAAATGGATTTCTCGGTATCTTGCCATTGTAGTGTGCGGTCGTAACGATATGTTTCAGCGGAATGGAGTAAATCCAAATGGAGGACTGCGCAAGTCCTACCACATTCTTCAAGTACAGACAATAGTCACGGATGAACTCCTCGGTAAGCTCATTCATGGACATGTCGCTGCGCTTGTACTGATACTTGATGAACTCGGCAACATACTTTCTCACCGTTAGGTACTTGTTGTAAGTAGTCTTTGCCCTGTCCTTGCCGACACGCTTGGCAAAGGCGGCGTTCTCCTTGTCAAAAGCTCTGAGCAAAGTCTCGTACTCCGTGCCAATGCCTTGGTAGGCATTTCTCACCATTTCAGCGGTAACGAACGCCTCACGGTCGGAAAGACGTTGGTAATGCTTGGCGATTTGCGCCTTGATGTTGTCAAGCACGAAGTTCACCTCCTTGGCTTCCTTACTCTTACCTATGGCTCTGTTGCCCTTGGCATCCCAGATAGCCTTGGTAACGCTCTGCTTGCAACTGAACTGTGCGATAGTTCCGTTGATTGTCACACGTCCCATGATAGGGACAATTCCGTTTCTCTCCTTGCTTCCATTTACATAGAAGACTGTCTTGAAAGTGCATCTCATAATTCTTACTTTTTTGTTCGGTGCAAAATTAAACTATGAGAGTTGCATGGCAAAGCCAAAACCTACGCAGAATGGGGAAATATGAACCGCCACCGTTAAAAATGCTTATTAGGGCGTTTCCATTGGGTAATGATTTGAAAGCGTTTCTACTTCTCTAATCTGCTTTTTCCTCATTTCCTTGTCACTGACAATTAAAGCCAAAGACTGCCACAACCACTTGAAACTCAAAACAAATGCTCTATTTTGCTATTTTTTGCCTTTTTAGGCGTTCTTTTCT
>NZ_JAHQUY010000075.1 GCF_019052365.1 Leyella stercorea | reverse complement strand
ATGTGCAACTTTTTACTCATATTTATCAACTTAAATTAATTCCGCCAACGGGTTAATATACGTATAATATATACGCAACAATGACAAACAAGCAACTCACTTTCGCCTTTTTCGGCAATACATATCAGTTACGCAAGTCGACCTCTTTAGCATGTGCGCTCGACTATCTGCGTTCGCGCAACGAGCGTATAATCTTCGACCGCAAGTTCCGCGACTTCCTCAGTCGCGACCAGCTTCTCGACCTCTCGGGCGTAGAGGTGTTCGACGGCGACAAGTTTGAAGCCGACTACGCCGTGTCTATCGGTGGCGACGGCACGTTTCTGAAGACGGCGGTGCGCATAGGGCGCAAGAATATACCGGTTGTGGGCATCAATATGGGGCGCCTGGGCTTTCTTGCCGACGTGTTGCCCGACGAGGTGGAGACGGCTCTCGCTGCGATTATCAACGGCGACTATACCATTGAGCGCCACACCGCAATAGAGATACAGACGCACGGCGAGGACTTCGACGGCTGCCACTACGCGCTGAACGACATCGCTATGCTGAAGCGCGACAACGCTTCGATGATTAGCATACACACCTGCGTCGACGGCTCGTTCCTCGTGACGTACCAGGCGGACGGACTCGTGGTCTGCACGCCTACCGGCTCTACTGCCTACTCGCTCTCGAACGGAGGTCCGATCATCGTGCCGCAGACCAGCACGTTGTGCCTCACGCCGGTGGCTCCGCACAGCTTGAACGTGCGCCCGGTGGTGATATCAGACAGCAGTAAGGTGGAGCTGCAGGTGGAGTCGCGCTCGCACAACTTCCTCGTGGCTGTGGACGGACGCAGCTATACGATGCACGAAGGCACGAAGGTGAGTATACAGAAGGCGCCGTTCTCGACGATGATTGTGAAGCCGAATGGCAGAAAATACTTCACATCGTTAAGAGAAAAGATGATGTGGGGAGTAGATAAGCGGTAGCGATGCTAACGCAATCTTGAGTTTTGAATTTTGAGTTTTGAGTTTTGATGAAGATAAAGACCTCTGACAAATATACGGTGAAGCAGATACTGCGATGGCTCTGGCAGGCATGGCGCGGCAATCGGCTGCAGGCTACGCTGAACGCGTTGCTTGGCGTGGCTGATGTGGTGCTGAGTCTGGCGCAGGTGTGGGCGATAAAGCACGCCATCGACGTGGCTTCTGGCTCCGACCGCGGCTCTATATACTGGGCTGTGGGGCTCATGGGCACGCTCATACTGCTCAACTTTGCGGTGAATATCGCAGGCGTGTGGGTGCGCAACATACTCGGCGTGAAGGCGCAGAACCGCATGCAGCAGGCTGCGCTGCAACGCATACTGCAGTCGGAGTGGCACAGCCGCGAGCATTTTCACTCGGGCGACGTGCTCAACCGCTTGGAGCTTGACGTGGCTAACGTCACGACGTTCCTCACCGAGACGCTGCCGAGCACGCTCTCCACCGTACTAATGTTCGTGGGCGCCTTCGCCTGCATGTACATGATGGACAGCACGCTGGCGCTGATACTGGTCGTGATAATTCCGATATTCGTGCTCGTGAGTAAGGTATACATGCGCCGCATGCGACAACTCTCGCGCCGTGTGCGCGAATCGGACAGCCGTGTGCAGGAGTCGATGCAGGAGACCGTGCAGCACCGCATGGTGGTGAAGACGCTTGAGGCTACGCATGCGATGATTGCAAGGCTCGAAGCAACGCAGTCGGAGCTACGCAGCAACGTGGTCAACCGCACCAAGTTCTCGGTGTTCTCCAACTTCGTACTCAACTTCGGCTTCGCCTGCGGCTATCTGTTGGCGTTTCTTTGGGCTGCCGTGCGCATGCAGGCTGGCACGCTCACATTCGGCGGCATGACAGCCTTCTTGCAACTTGTGAACCGCATACAGTCGCCGGCGCGCACGCTGACAAAACTCGTTCCGGCTTTCGTGTCGGTGTTCACAGCCGCAGAGCGACTGATGGAACTCGAGGAGGAGCCGCGAGAACCCGAAGGCGACCCCGTGCGATTTGCCGACTCCTGCGGCATTCGCCTCGACAATATAACGTATCGCTACGAGGATGGTACGCGCGACATCATAAAGAACCTCTCGTTCGACTTTCGCCCTGGCTCTACGACGGCTATTCTCGGCGAGACGGGCGCCGGAAAGACAACGCTTGTACGCATGCTTCTGGCGCTGATGCGCCCACAGAGCGGACATATATATATGTACGACGCCGATGGCGAGCAGGAGTTGACGCCGCTCATGCGCTGCAACTTTGTGTATGTGCCACAGGGCAACACGCTTCTGAGCGGCACGATACGCGACAACCTGCTGCTGGGCGACGCTACGGCGACGGACGAACGCATGTGTGAGGTGCTTAGAAAAAGTTGCGCCGAGTTTGTTTTCGACCTTCCCAACGGGCTCGACACGCGCTGCAGCGAGCAGGGCGGCGGTCTTTCAGAAGGTCAGGCACAGCGCATAGCGATAGCGCGTGCGCTGCTGCGCAACCGCGCCGTGCTCGTGTTTGATGAGGCTACGTCGGCGCTCGACAGCGAGACGGAGTGCCGCCTGCTGCGCAATATCCTCGAAGGCGAAAAGCATACCGTGATATTCATCACGCACCGCCCTGCCGTGCTCGCGTATTGCGACCAGCAGCTTGTGATAAACTGACATAACAATAGCGGAGGTCTCCGGTCTCCGCAGCACCAAGTCGATTAGTTTTTGGTTGCTGCGGAGGCAGGAGACCTCCGCTACTTAAAAGTGTGCCAAAAATCAGCAGCCGTAGTGACGCTTCACGTCCTCCACAATCTCGGCGGGCACGAGCTGCGCCACGTCCTCACCGTGCGTAGCCTTCTCTCTCACCTCCGTGCTGCTGATGTCGTAAAGGCCGGTGTCGTAGAGACGCACCGTAGGCGGCAGCGTCGAGGTGTCGATAGGCGACCCGGTGCGCGGATAGATGGCGATGGGGTAGTGGGCGATGATGTCGGCTGCGTGATACCAGCGGTCGAACACCGTCCAATTGTCGGCGCCGATGAGCAGCGTGAACTCGCGCTCGGGATAGTCGGCAGAGAGTCGCTGCAGCGTGTTCCACATATACGAAGGTCGCGGCAGACGGAACTCGTAGTCGCTCGCCGTCAGTTGCGGGTAAGGCGCCAGCGCTCGCTGCGTCATCTCGAGACGCAGGCGGTCGTCGAGCAGGCTGCCCGCCGTCTTCAGTGGGTTCTGCGGCGACACAATGAGCCATATCTCGTCCAACCCCGCCAGTTCGAGCATACGCTTCGCAATGGCGATGTGCCCGTTGTGTATAGGGTTGAACGACCCGCCGTATATTCCGGTCTTTATCTTTTGCATTTGGTATTATATAATAGATGCGGAGATATATTAGTAGCGGAGGTCTCCGGCCTCCGCAGCACCAAGTAGATTAGTGTATTTTGGTTGCTGCGGAGGCCGGAGACCTCCGCTACTGTTGTTATTCCTCGATGAATGTGCGAATAGCCTCATAGGTTTCTTCGACAGCCTTTTCGAGGTCGTCGTTGATGATGATGCGGTCGAACTTCGGAGCCTGCGACAGCTCGAACTCAGCGCGTGCGATGCGCTGCTCTATCACCTCAGGAGCGTCTGTCGCACGACCAACAAGACGGCGGCGCAGCTCCTCAACCGATGGCGGCTGAATGAACAGACTCAGCGCGCGGTCGCCGTAATACTGCTTGATGTTGCAACCGCCCTTCACGTCGACGTCGAACACCACGTTCTCGCCGCGCGCAGCCTGCGTCTCCACCTGCTGCTTCAGCGTGCCGTAGAAGCGGTTCTCGTAAACCTCCTCGTACTCGAGAAACTCGTCGCGGCTGATGCGCTCGCGGAACTCCTCGGGAGTGATGAAGAAATACTCTACGCCGTTCTGCTCTGTGCCACGCGGAGCACGCGATGTGCAAGAGATAGAGAAGGCGAGGTGCAGCTCAGGGCGCTGCATCAGACGATTGATGATTGTGCTCTTTCCGCTGCCACTCGGAGCGGAGAATATTATAAGTTTACCCATGTTTTGAGTTTTGAATTTAAAGTGCGTTCAGCACCTGTTCCTTAATCTGTTCCAGTTCGTCCTTCATCTTCACCACGATGTTCTGCATCTCGGCGTTGTTGCTCTTCGAGCCGGTAGTGTTTATCTCGCGTCCCATCTCCTGCGCGATGAATCCGAGCTTCTTGCCCTGGCCGCCATCCTCAGCCATAGTCTCGCGGAAGTAGTTGAGGTGGTTGGCAAGGCGCTGCTTCTCCTCGCTGATGTCGAGTTTCTCTATATAGTAGATAAGTTCCTGCTCAAGGCGGTTCTTGTCGTACTCAACCTCGGGGATGGAACTCAGTCCGTCAACGATGCGAGCGCGAATCTTCTCCACGCGCGACTTCTCGTACGGCTCAATGCTCTTCAGCAGAGCCTCTATGTTGTCTATCTTCTCGCCGAACTTCTTCTGCAGCGCCGCACCCTCCTGCTGGCGGAACGCCACGAGCGCATCGATAGCCTCGTCGATAGCCTTGCGCGCCACCGTCCACTCCTCGTCGGAGAGCGTCTCTATCTCCACCTTCGACATCACATCAGGCATGCGCAGCAGCGAAAGGAACCAGTCGCCCGGCAGCGGAATCTGGCACTCTGCAGCCACGTTCTTAATCTGTTCGCAGTAGTTCTTCGCAAGCGCTGTGTTGATAGTTGTGGCGTCGGTCGTAGCGTCCTTCTCAATCCAGATAGAGAAGTCGACCTTGCCGCGAATCACCTTCGTCTGTATAGCCTGACGAATCTCCATCTCCTTCTCTCTGTAGAGCGGAGCGATGCGAGTAGAGAGGTCGAGCGCCTTGCTGTTGAGCGACTTTATCTCGACATTGATTTTCTTACCATTGTAGACTACGACAGACTTGCCGTAGCCGGTCATTGAAAGTATCATATTGCGTGTTTGTTATTTATATGTGCTTGTTTGTTATTTTAAATGTGCAAATGTAAGTAATATTTTTCATATATGAAAAAAAACGTTTGCTTGTTTTTTTTAACGCTTTGTTAATGGGCTAAATTGAATAAAAAAATGTATTTTTGCATTCTATTATATAATGTGTAGTCTGCACCTAAGCGCCGCCAATGAGTTATTGCGGAGTTTAGGTAGGGCGGACTGCGAAAAAAACGAAAAAGAATGTCGTGTATATTGAGTATTGATACGAGCACCAACGTGTGTTCAGTTGCCGTCAGTCAGGACGGTGCGTGTATATTCTCCAAAGAAGACTTTGAAGGTCCTAACCACGCCGTGAATCTCGGCGTATATGTAGACGAGGCAATGTCGTTCGCCGACAGCCACGCCATACCACTTGACGCCGTAGCCGTGAGCAGCGGTCCCGGTTCGTACACCGGACTGCGCATCGGTGCGTCGATGGCAAAGGGCATCTGCTACGGACAGAACCTGAAGCTCATAGCTGTGCCTACACTCGAGCTGATGGCAGTGCCAGTGTTGCTGCGCGAGGAAGTGGAGGAGGGAGCACTGCTCTGCCCCATGCTCGACGCACGCCGCATGGAAGTGTATTCGGCTGTCTACGACCGCTCCCTGCGCGAAGTGCGCGGCATACAGGCAGACATCGTCGACGCCGACACCTACAAGGAATACCTCGACCGCGCACCGGTCTACTTCTTCGGCAACGGCGCCGAGAAGTGCATGGAGGTTATCAACCATCCCAACGCACGCTTCATCAAGAACGTACACCCGCTCGCTAAGTGGATGTACCCACTCGCAGAGAAGCGCATCGCACAGGAGAAGTTCGAGGACGTGGCATACTTCGTGCCGTTCTACCTCAAGGACTTCGTGGCGAAAGAATCAAAGAAGTTATTGTAAGAAAGATATGAAGATAAAAGGTTTAGACTACAACACACAGCGCGAACGCCTCGTGCTCCCCGAATACGGACGTGAGGTGCAGCAGATGGTCGACTACTGTGTCAGCCTGAAAAGTCGCGCCGAGCGCCAGCGTTGTGCCAACACCATAATAGCAGTCATGGAGCGCATGATGCCGCACACCTACGAGAACAAGGACTACCGACAGAAACTCTGGGACCATCTCGCACTGATGAGCGGCTTTCAGCTCGACATCGACTATCCGTGCGACATCACCGAAGCGCAGAAGATGCTGCAGAAGCCCGCACCAATGCGCTACCCGATGAAGCGCATACCCGTGCGCCATTACGGCAACATGATGTTCGAGGTGTTCGAACTGCTGAAGAACCTGCCCAATGGAGCCGAACGCACCGAGCTTACACGCCTCGCCGCTAACCAGATGAAGCGCGACCTCGTGCTCTGGGGACACGGATCGAGCGACGACGAGAAGGTAGCGTCAGACCTCGCCGACTATACCGACGGCAAGATTCAGCTCGACCTCGAAACGTTCAAGTTCGACCGCACAGAGACACCGACACGCAATTACGAGAGAAGACAACGTCGCAGAAAATAAATCCGCAACGTTGTAGATATATACCACACAACGTCGTAGAACATAAACCACAACGCTTATGGAATCGTTTATAATTGAAGGCGGACACCAGCTGCAGGGCACCATCACGCCGCAAGGAGCCAAGAACGAGGCTCTCGAAGTGATAGCCGCTGTGCTGCTCACGTCCGACCCCGTCAGAATAACCAACATCCCCGACATCCTCGATGTCAACAACCTCATACGCTTGTTGCAGGACATGGGCGTGAAAGTGACGCGCAACGGCAAGGGCGACTTTACGTTCCAGGCAGACGAACTCAACCTCGACTTCCTCGCCAGCGACGAATACGTACGCAAGTGCTCGGCGCTGCGCGGCAGCGTGCTTACGATGGGTCCGCTGCTCGGACGCTTTGGCAAGGCTGTAGTGGCTGAACCGGGCGGCGACAAGATAGGACGCCGACGTCTCGACACCCACTTCCTCGGCTTCAAGAACCTCGGCGCGACGTTCAATGCCGACGACGAGCGCCACGTATATAATATAGAAGCAGAGAAACTGCACGGCACATACATGCTTCTCGACGAGGCATCCGTGACCGGCACTGCCAACATCATTATGGCAGCCGTACTCGCAGAGGGCAAGACAACGATATACAACGCCGCCTGCGAGCCTTATATACAGCAACTCTGCACGATGCTCAACGCTATGGGCGCCAAGATTACGGGCATCGCCTCCAACCTCTTGTACATCGACGGCGTAAGCGAGCTGCACGGCACCGAACACCGCATCCTGCCCGACATGATTGAGGTGGGATCGTTCATCGGTATGGCGGCAATGGTGGGCAACGGCATACGCATAAAGGACTGTGCCGTGGCTCAGCTCGGCGTTATTCCTGACGCTTTCCGCCGTCTCGGCGTGAAGATTGATGTAGACGGCGACGATCTCTACATTCCGCACCAACCGCACTATGTTGTCGACTCGTTTCTCGACGGCTCTATCATGACTCTCGCCGATGCGCCGTGGCCCGGACTCACGCCCGACTTGCTTTCGGTGCTCATCGTGGTTGCGACACAAGCGCGCGGATCGGTACTTGTTCACCAGAAGATGTTCGAAAGTCGACTCTTCTTCGTCGACAAGCTCATAGATATGGGCGCACAGATTATACTCTGCGACCCGCACCGCTGCGTAATCGTAGGTCACGACCGCAATATTCAGTTGCGTGCAGGCCGCATGTCGAGCCCTGATATCCGCGCCGGAATCGCTCTGCTCATCGCCGCACTCGGCGCAAAGGGCACAAGTCGCATTGACAACATCGCGCAGATCGACCGCGGATATGAGGACATAGAGGCCCGACTCAACGCTCTGGGAGCAAAGATTAGAAGAGAATAAGGCAATACGTTTCCTTGTAAACTTGTTTACTTCTGAACTTGTTTCCTTGTAAACTATCTTCATAGTCTTCTCTTCTATTAGTCACCTGGTTTCCTTGTTAACTAACAAAAATGATAAAGAAAGAATCAGTATATAAAATAGGTAAGATAGGCAAGCCGCACGGCGTAGACGGCGAGGTGTCGTTCCACTTCGACGACGATATCTTCGACCGTGTAGACGCCGACTACCTCATTCTTGAGATTGACGGCATACTCGTGCCATTCTTCCTCGACGAATACCGCTTCAAGAACGACGAGACGGCGCTTGTACGCTTTGCCGATATCGACTCGCAGGAGCGTGCTCGCGAGCTTACTGGCTGCGATGTCTACTTCCCGCGTGAGCATGTCGACACAGATGCCGACCAGCTCTCTTGGGCTGCCATCGTCGGCTTCAAGGTTGTTGACGACCGATCGGGCGCTGTTGTCGGTGAGATCGAATCGGTTGACGATTCTACCATCAACACACTTTTCTGTCTGCTCACTACCGACGGCAACGAGCTGCTTATACCTGCCTCCGACGAGTTCATCGTGGAGGTGGACGCTGAGAGCCACACCATAACTATGGATCTGCCGGAGGGATTGACAGAGCTGTAAAGGGCTTGCTGGTTGTTATAGCTTATCTAGCTTATCTAGCTTATCTAGTTTGCCTAGTTTATCTAGTTTACCTAGCCAGCCTAGTCCTCCTAGCTCTCCAACAAAATCAAGCAATATAAAAATCAGACCACAATGAAACAGATATGTATCCTCGGTTCCACCGGTTCTATCGGAACCCAGGCACTCGACGTGATAGAACAGCATAGCGACCGCTACGAGGTCTACTGCCTCACGGCGAACAACCGCTATGAGATGCTTGCCGAGCAGGCGCGCAAGTTCCGCCCGGCTGCAGTCGTCATTGCGAACGAAGCGCACTACGAGTCGCTGAAGCTGCTGCTTGCCGACCTTCCCGACATCAAGGTGTATGCCGGAGCGAAGGCTATCGACGAGATTGTAGAGGCGCAGCCTATCGACATGGTGCTTACGGCTATGGTGGGTTTCGCCGGACTCTCGCCAACTATCCACGCCATCAAGGCACGCAAGACAATCTGCCTCGCCAACAAGGAGACACTTGTCGTAGCCGGCGACCTCATCTGCCGACTTGCTGCGGAGTACCACGTGAACATCCTGCCCGTAGACAGCGAGCACTCTGCCATCTTCCAGAGTCTTGTTGGCGAAGGCGACAACGAGATAGAGAAGATACTGCTCACCGCTTCGGGCGGTCCGTTCCGCAAGTTCACGCTCGACGAGATGCGCGATGTGAAGGCTGCCGACGCTCTGCGCCACCCGACATGGGAGATGGGAGCGAAGATTACGATAGACTCTGCGTCTATGATGAACAAGGGCTTCGAGGTTATCGAGGCGAAGTGGCTCTTCGGCGTTGAGGCTGAGAAGATTCAAGTGCTCGTCCATCCGCAGTCGATAGTGCACAGTGCGGTGCAGTTCCGCGACGGCGGCGTGAAAGCGCAGCTCGGTGTGCCCGATATGCGCCTGCCTATACAGTACGCCTTCTCGTTCCCCGAGCGTCTGCCGCTTAACGGCGACCGTCTCGACTTGTTCCGTCAGCCGCTCGAGTTCTTCGAGCCCGACATGGAGAAGTTCCGTTGTCTCGCCATGGCTTACGAGTCGATACGTCGCGGCGGCAATGTGCCGTGCGTAGTGAATGCAGCCAACGAAGTGGTGAACGAGGCGTTCCGTCACGACCGCTGCGGATTCCTGCAGATGGCAGACATCATCGAGGCAACCATGCAGCGCGCTACGTTCATCGCCCAGCCTACTTACGACGACTATATCGCTTCTGACGCTGAGGCAAGACGCATTGCGGCAAGCATGTTGTAAAGTTGAATTTTGAATTTTGAATTTTGAGTTTTGAATTGTCGGCTGCGCCGATGAGGAATTATTCAATTTTGAATTTGGAATTCGCAACTCATAATTTATAAATTCAAAACTCAAAATTCATAAATTCAAAATGCGCGAAGCGCACAACTCAAAATTCAAAACTCAAAACTCAAAACTCTTAAATGGAAATTTTTCTTATAAAGACACTCCAGTTCATGCTGGCTATCTCGCTTCTCGTGCTTCTGCACGAGGGCGGACACTTCTTCTTCTCGAAACTCTTCGGAGTGCGCGTCGAGAAGTTCTACCTCTTCTTCGACCCTTGGTTCAGTCTGTTCAAGTTCAAGCCGAAGAACAGCGACACTACGTACGGCATCGGTTGGCTTCCGCTCGGCGGCTACTGCAAGATATCGGGTATGATTGACGAATCGATGGACACCGAGCAGATGAAAGAGCCTGCCAAGGCATACGAGTTCCGCTCTAAACCTGCATGGCAGCGACTGTTTATCATGATAGGTGGCGTGCTTGTCAACTTCCTTTTGGCGCTTTTCATCTACGCCATGTGCCTCTTCACATGGGGCGAGGACTACGTCAGCCCGAAGGATATGACGCTCGGAATGGAGTTCAACAAGGAGGCTAAGGCGCTCGGATTCCAGGATCATGACATCTTGCTCGGCACCAACCTCGGCGAGTTCAAGGACGCCAAGGCTGACATGTATCGCGGTCTGGCTAACGCTACGGAGGTTTACGTGTTGCGCGACGGCAAGAAGGTGACCGTCAACACGCCGGGCGACCTCGACCTGCTCGGCATGTTGAAGAATGTGCCCCCGTTCGTCGTAGGTTATGTGCCGGCTGTAGTGGACAGCGTAACGCCCAACTCGGCTGCCAAGCGCATGGGTCTGCAGAAAGCCGACCGCATCCTCTCGCTCAACGGCAAGCTCGTCAGCTCGTTCTCTCAGTTCACATACGAGGTGGGTCGCAGCACCGATATGTTCACCTGCGCACAGACCCACGCCGACACCGTGAAGGCGCTCGCCGCTGTTGTCAACGTAGAGCGTCAGGTGAACGGCAAGCTCGACACACTCACGCTCAAGGGCCAGTTCGACGCCATGTCGGCAGGCGGCTTCTCGCCGTTCGCCAAGGGCAAGCCGATGCGCCTTGTGCTCGGCTACATGCCGCAGCAGCCCAAGTATAAGGTGACACACATCGACTACGGCTTCCTCGAGTCGTTCCCCGCCGGCGTCAAGTACGGCTGCAAGGTGCTCTCGGGCTACGTAGGCGACATGAAGTATCTCTTCTCGTCTGAAGGCGCCAAGTCGCTCGGCGGCTTCGGAGCCATCGGCAGTCTGTTCCCGTCGCAGTGGAACTGGCACTCGTTCTGGCTTATGACCGCCTTTCTGAGCATCATCCTCGCCTTCATGAACATTCTGCCCATCCCGGCGCTCGACGGCGGACACGTGCTCTTCCTGCTCTACGAGATGATAGCTCGCCGCAAGCCGTCTGAGAACTTCATGATATACGCCGAGTATATCGGCATCGGCGTTCTGCTGCTGCTTATGGTGGTGGCGAATCTGAACGATATCCTGCGCTTCCTGCATATAATATAATGTATAGTAGCGGAGGTCTCCGGCCTCCGCCCTGCAAACAAAGAATACAAACAATTTAAAAACAGATAATTATGAAACAACAAAACTGGTTAGATACCGATTCGCTTCGTGGCAGCGACTTCTCTATGTCGTCTGCTTTCCCTGCGCTCATGCGCAAAGTGTTTGTATGGATGACCCTCGCCCTCGCCATCACCGGCATCACCGCATACGGCGTTGCGTCTACTCCGTCGCTCATCATGGCTATCCTCGGCAACAAGGCATTGTTCTGGGGACTCATCATCGCCGAGCTTGTGCTCGTGTTCTCTGTCAGCGGCGCCATCAACCGTCTGTCGCTGTCTACGGCTACGCTGCTGTTCGTGCTCTACTCGGTAGTGAACGGCGCTACGCTCTCTGTCATCTTCCTTGCGTTCAGCATGACAGCCATCGTCAAGACATTCCTCATCACAGCCGGCACGTTCGGCGTAATGGCGCTCGTGGGCTACACCACCAAGACCGACCTCACGTCTATGGGCAAGCTGCTCTTCATGGCGCTTCTCGGACTCATCATCGCCACCGTGGTTAACATGTTCGTGCGCAGCAGCGGCTTCGACCTCATCCTGAGCTACGTAGGCGTGCTCATCTTCGTGGGTCTCACCGCATACGATACGCAGAAGATAAAGCAGATGTGCCAGCTTGCGCCCGACGCAGGCGAACACATGCAGAAGCTCGCTCTGCTTGGTGCGTTGAGCTTGTATCTCGACTTCATCAACCTATTCCTCTATCTGTTGCGCATTTTCGGCAACAATAAGGAGTAAACCGACCGGTTGCGTCCGCCGTCCGACCGGATTGCGTTCGCCGCCCGATCAGATTCCGTTCGGTGTCCGATCAGATTCCGTACGGTGTCCGATCAGATTCCGTTCGGTTGACGACGACTCAGACTCACGACTTATAAAACGAAAGCTAAAGACATACACAGCTTTTAGTTAGAAACCAATACGGGGAATCGCCGCTTTGTTTTGATAGTTTTACGGTCAAAACAAGCGTGATTCCCCGTTTTTTATGCCAGTTCATCAACGCATGATTGGGTTTATTGAACGAATGGGGGCGTTTGTTGAATAAATTTGTGGGTTTCTGGTTTATTGAATAACTTTGCAAGTGTAAAAAGGAAGAATAGTTTAGTATTACAAGTAGTAATTGTTAGAGAGTTAATAATTTAGAGAGTTATAATAAAAGTAAGTTAGAGAGTTATTTAGAAGAAATTTAGAGTTTACACACATACATCAGATTACGTTTCATACACACATTAAGCAATGTTATTTAAGCAAAAGACTACAAGTATTAGAGTATGTCCACAGCGGTGGAGTCACAAACGAATGAATTTTGTTGTTGATTAATAGTTTTTTCGTGAGAAAAGGTTATAAAAGTACGGGGCTATCTTTAGTCCCGTTTTTTTTGTTTATAATTGAAAGTTGAGAGTTGAGAGTTATGATATGCTTTGTTGTTTGAGTTTTTGCTCGCATTAGATCGGAAGAGCGT
>NZ_JAHQUY010000074.1 GCF_019052365.1 Leyella stercorea | reverse complement strand
TAAATGGAAACAAAAAAATATCGCTCAAGAATAAAAACTTGAGCGATATTTTTTTGACGTGTATATACTAGCATCGCGGATACGCTTACCTCTGCGGCTGGGAGATAGCCTGGGAGATAAAGCCATTTTTCAGAAATCTACCAGCCGATATTGTTCACGTTTGTCGCACATACTCAGCGAGTTGCCAAGAAAAGAATCGGCGGCTGGAAGATATGGTAGATTTTTTCGCAAAACAATTTTTTATTTATTGCTGTCCGGTAAAACTAATAATGTGATTATAAACGGGTATACACAAAAAAAACGACTAAGCGTTGAAACCAACTCTTAGTCGTCTACAGTACCCAGACCCGGGCTCGAACCGGGATGGGTTGCCCCACTGGTGTTTGAGACCAGCGCGTCTACCGATTCCGCCATCTGGGCATTGGCGTTTTGCGAGTGCAAAGGTACGCTTTTTATTTCGTTCCGCAAAACTTTTGAAGCAAAAGTTTTGCGGAAGCGGTTGTTTTTAAAACTATGTGCTGTGAAAATACGCAGGAATGCCCACGGCTCCTACTTATTACTTTTAATAGTTTTCTGCCTTCAGCTCGAAGTACGCCTGCGGATGCTTGCACACCGGGCAGAGCTCCGGAGCCTGCTTGCCTACAACGATGTGACCACAGTTGCGGCACTGCCAGATGCAATCGCCGTCGCGAGAGAACACTACGCCGTCCTCGATATTCTTCAGGAGTTTGCGATAGCGCTCCTCGTGGTGCTTCTCGATAGCACCTACGCCACGCATAGCGGCAGCAATCTCTGCGAAACCTTCCTCGTCGGCCTCCTTAGCCATGCGATCGTACATGTCAGTCCACTCGAAGTTCTCGCCAGCAGCAGCATCCTTCAGGTTCTCTACGGTGTCCTTGATGGCACCACCCTGCAGATACTTGAACCACATCTTTGCGTGCTCCTTCTCGTTCTGTGCTGTCTCCTCGAAGAGAGCAGCTATCTGCTCATAGCCCTCCTTGCGAGCCTTTGATGCGTAGTATGTGTACTTGTTGCGTGCCTGCGACTCACCTGCGAAAGCCTCCTGCAGGTTGCGCTCTGTTTTTGTTCCTTTAAGTTCCTTCATAATGATTATTCTTTAAGCCATTTTTACTTTGTTTTGCAAAGAAAGTGCAAATCGAGTGCAATCAAGCTTGCTTGAATTGCCGAGATGCAGCCTTTCTTCTGCAAAGATACAGATTAAGTTTGAAACTGCAAAGGAATGTTTGTAATTTTTACAAACTAATTTCTTTTATAACCTCAGCAACCTCCTTTGCGCAACGTTCGTCGTTGAACATTCGCTCAGCAAGTTCGCGTCCGCGACAGCCCATCTTGCGTGCTTCTTCGGGATGAGAGGCTATGTATTCGACGGCTCTCTGCCACCCCTCGACGTCGCCATATTCAACGGAGATGCCGCAGCCAAGACGGTCGAAGTCGACCGGTATCTGCGGATTGCGACTGCAGATGATGGGCAGACCGAGAGCGAGCGCTTCCACAACGGTGGTGAGTCCGGCGGTGTAGCGTGTGCGGTGGCAGCAGATGACTACGCAGTCGGCTTTCGCCACTTCGCGAGCTATCTCGTAAGGCAGCAGTCCGCATATCTTCACCACGTCGATGTTATCGGCGGGTTTGCAGCGCTCCACGGCTTCGAGGTTGGGGTTGGGCACGTTCGGGTTCGGATTGATACCTATATATAATATAAGGTGGCGACCGGTGCGGTTGAACGCTTCGATGAGCGTGGGCTGGTCGCGCTGCTCCTTGCCAGTGGCGATGAAAGATGTTGAGGTGGTGTTGTGGTGAGGTGGTGTTGTGGTGAGGTGTTGAGGTGATGAGACTTGCTCCGCTTTGAGTTCAGCCTTTATCTTATCATAAAAGGCGAGGTCGGCACCCCAATGCCCTACGACGAGCTTGCGCGGATCGGCTTTCGGCGCCTTCAGCGAGTCGTCGACGAGTTTCTGAGAGAAGAATATCAGGCGGTCGAAACCTTTGTAGAAAAAGCGACCGAGCAGTTCGCGCAGGCGGCTCTTCGACTTCACTATGGGCTGGTGGTGCCACACGACGATGGGCTTGCGGAACAAGCCGAGTGCGCGCAGCAGCACAACGAGTTCGAGACCTTTGTAGTGGGTGGCATAGATGGCGTCGAAACGCTCGCGGCAGGTGAGCACACGCCACGCCGTATAGAGCGCTGTCTTCAGTCGGGAGAGTTCGTGCTTCGGCGAGCGGTGATACACCACGTCGACGCCGTTGTCGGCAAGGTGGCACGCTCCGTATAGGAAATGCGACGGGAACTCGCCCTCCGCCATGCGACGGAGGCAATACTGTATGTTCTGCGTATGGTAGAAATAAACCTTCATAATATGTATGGGGTTGTTACGGGTAAGACCGCCGGATGTCAACGGTAGGTCTTGCCTACGAGGTAGCGGTAGTTGTATATCTGCATGAACGGATGGAGCACGGCGCGCAGAAACGCAACGGGGTCGGTCTCGTGGGTGTAGAAGATGCGGTGGCGATAGCGCACGTACATTCGCAGCAGGCCGAAGAACGCCTTCAGTCCCCTACCCGTCTCGTAGTTGAGCAAGCGCAAGCCGTCGCTGAAGAGGGCGTTGTCGGTAGTGGGGAGAACGGTGTTTTTGCTTGACGGAGAAAGCTCCGAATCACGAAGAACTGCTTCAGAAACCGAGAAGGCAGTCTTCGACTTGCGTTCTACCCAAAGCAGAAAGTCGCGGCG
Source organism: Leyella stercorea (assembly GCF_019052365.1). Classification (GTDB taxonomy): domain Bacteria; phylum Bacteroidota; class Bacteroidia; order Bacteroidales; family Bacteroidaceae; genus Prevotella. The sequence goes on along the minus strand of NZ_JAHQUY010000074.1, from coordinate 10,653 downwards.
AGCGGCGAAGTGGGCGTTCATCCAGGGCTTCACCTTCGAATAGTTGCGCACGCCGTACCACACCATGTAGGCTGCATTGTCGGCAGACCGCACACGATGGGCGTCGACACCGACGTATGTGGCAGCCTCGGCATAGCGGCGCTGGCGCACAAGCACCTTATCGAGCAGCACGATGCTGTCGAGAGCCGCAGCGGCAGTGGCGGTCATCACGTCGTAGCATGTGCGGCGATATATCTCGGGACACTCCTCCTCGGTAGGTATCACGTCGAGCAACTCGCGACGCAGCATCTGGCAGTGGCCCATCATCGAGGCATAGAACAGACGGATGAGGTTGCAGTTGGGCCGGCGACTGTCGTAGCGCACCTCAGCACCGGTCTCGGTGAACGGCACCGATCGGCAGACACACATCATGTTCTGACCGATAGCGGCGCTTTGCTCCTCGAGCTTCGTAGGCAGCCAGATGTCGTCCTGGTCGCAAACGGCGATGAGGTCGGCTGTGGCGCGGTGCATGGCTGAGAAGAAGTTGCGGTTGATGCCCTGCTGCTGCGCGTTCTGATAGACACGCATCTGCACTCCGTGGGGCGCACGGCGGGCATAGTCGGCGAGCATCTCCATGGTGTTGTCGGTAGAACAGTCGTCCTGCACTATTATCTCCTTCGGCGGCTGGGTCTGCGCAAAGAGCGAGTCGAGCTGCTCTGCAAGGTGTCGACTCGCTCCGTTGTATGTACACATCACCACCGCTACGGTTTCGGTCTGCTTCATTTCGTATAAAATAATTATGTTAGCAAGAGTGTTGCGGATAGCTTTATGCCACAACACTACTTCTTGACTTCTGCCTCCTCAATCAAGTCGGGCAGAATGAATACGGCGTGAACCTTCTGCTTCTCCTTCGGCGGAACCTGCATATAATTGCGGTAGAGGTCGCTCAGATAAGCGTCGGGGTCGGCTGGCGCAGCGAAGCGCTTGCCTTCGAACTCTATCGTGGAAAGCGGGAACACGCAGTCGCGGCGGTGCATGATGCCGTAGCCGTTGTTGATAAGCACGTTGGAAATGTAGGTGTCGCACTTGCGTAGGGCGAAGGCTGCAGCCCACACCGATTTGCAGAAAAGATACTTCGCACCGAAGTAGAACAGTTCGAACGTAGCACGCCACGAGTACTGATGCGAGTGGTGCAATATGGAGTAGCACTTCGACATAGCCTTGCCGTAACGCTTGCAGAAGCTGCGCGACACGTTAGGGTAAGGAATGAACGGAAAGATGTCTACGAAGAGTCCCTTAGAGTAGTCAAGCGAGAAGTCCTCATTGCCCTCAACGTAGAACGAGTTGAGGTCGCGCACCTTCATAATCGGCTCTCTGGTGTTCTCGGTCTCGGGCGTTTGCAGCACGAGTCCGCTACGCAGTTCCTTAGGAGCAATCGCGGCGAAGCGGCGCGAGTCGGCGAGCGTCATGGCGATGTCGATATCGTCGTCCCACGGAATGAAGCCTCCGTGACGCACGGCGCCGAGCAGAGTGCCTCCGTCGAGCCAGTACTTGATGTCGTGCTTTCGACAGATGCGGTCTATCTCCTCAAGAATGGAGAGTTGCTTGAGCTGCGCACGACGGAGGTGGCGCTGTTTGAATTCGGTTATATAATCCATTTATAATTGTTTCGTTGAAGAACAGCAAGCCGAGAAGCCGACACGTCAACTCGTCGGCTTGCCTTGTTACTTGCCAGCCGCAGGTCGGCGCACGTCAATCACCTGACCCGTGCAGTCGGTGAGCAGGGTGCGCAGCGTAGCCTCAGCCACACGTTCCGGCATGAGCAGCGTCTCGTCCGGCTCGATGCCGAAGTTCTGCTGGCGCATCGGAGTCTTGGTGCGCTCAGGGTTGATGCAGTTGATGCTGATGCCGTCGGCATCCCACTCCTGCGCAACAGCCTGCACAAAGTTGACGATGGCAGCCTTTGTAGACGAGTAGATGCTGTAGAAAGCGCGACCGCGGGTGTACGAGCTGGATGTGAAGAAGATGAGCTTGCCGCGTGTGCGCTGCAGGTAAGGACGAGCACGCAGAGCCACGTTCACCGTGCCCATATAGTTGGTCTGCACAGCCTTCAGTATGGTGTCGTACTCCATCGAAGCGAGCGGTTCGCGGTTGAGCACGCCGGCGGTGTTGATAACATAGTCGATATGTCCTTCCTTCTGCTCCACAGCAGACAGAGCAAGAGCCACCTGGTTGTCGTCGCCGACATCGGTATGCGTTGCGCCGCGCGAGAACGAGTGCACATGAGCGCCGCTCTGCTCGAGCATCTCCACGATGTTCTTGCCGATGCCGTAGCTTCCGCCGAACACCACAGCCACTTTTCCGCAGAACGACTCAGCGCCAATCTGCACGTCGTTAGGCTCGGTGCTCTTCAGCTGGAACAGCTTGTCCATCATGTATGTGTCCTCGCGATAGGTGAGCTTCATGTTGCTCTCCTCGCCACGCACCACGAAGATAGGCTCTTCGGGCAGATAGGTGCGCACCACGCCACAGTCGTCGGTAGTGCGGAAGTTGGGATCCTTGAGCGCTTTCTCGTAAGCCTCGGCAATGAGCTGGCGGTCGAACGCCTGCGGAGTCTGTCCGCGACGCAGACGAGAACGGTCGGGGATGTTAGTGATGAAGTCGCCGTCCACCTCGATGATCGTATCGGCAGAAGGCACGGCTACGTTCACGGCGCGGTGGGTGTCGAGCGCCTTCACGACGTCGTCGATGATGCGCTGGCTGACGAGCGGACGTACGGCGTCGTGGAAGATGAGGTTGGCGTCCTCGTTCTGATAGGCGGTGATGGCAGAGAGCGACGAGTAGTAGCGCTCGGCTCCGCCCTTCAGTATCTTCTTCACCTTGCGCCACTTGTTGCGCAGCACGATATTCTCGAAGTCGGCAACGAGCGCCGGATTAGACACAATGGCTATCTCGTCGATGTGCTGGTTGCGCTCGAACACGTCGATGGTGTGCTCCACGACCATCTTGCCTGCCACCTTAAAGAACTGTTTCGGTGTGGACATACCAAGGCGTGAGCCCACTCCACCAGCGAGTATAATGGCAATGTTTCTCTTCATAGCTGAATTGCGGGGGTTGTTGTGTTACAGTTTCTTGAACTCGGTGTAGATCTTGTCGGCTATCTCGCGGAACTCCTCTTCCGAGAGCTTCAGCTTCGGGTTAGAGAAGAGCATGTCCTTCTCCGACTGCATCGGGATGAGATGGATATGAGCGTGTGGCACTTCGAGTCCGAGCACTGCCTCGCCCACCTTGATACATGGGAAAGCGCGCTTGATGGCTACAGCCACCTTCTTTGCAAACACCTGATACTGGGCAATCTCGTCGTCCTCCATGTCGAAGATGTAGTCCACTTCGCGGCGCGGAATGACGAGTGTGTGGCCCTTCACCAATGGGTTGATATCAAGGAAAGCGTAGAACTGTTCGCTCTCAGCACACTTATAGCTGGGAATCTCGCCTGCGGCGATTTTAGAGAATATATCCATAACAATAGGTTTTAAAAGTTTATTTCTACAAAATTAGTGAAAAAAACGGACAAGCACACGCATTCACACATATTTTTATATACGCGAAAGCCAGAAACCTCAGACTCCAGGTCTGCGGTTTCTGGCTTCGAACGTATTTTGAGCGCCCAATGAGGCGATTTTTCCAATGTCTGATGCGGTGCTACCACACCCTCTTTTATTCGAAAGAGATGCTATCGATGCGCAGGTGGATAGTGCCACGCGGAATCTTGATCTCCACTTCGTCGCCCACCTTCTTGTTGAGCAGTCCCTGAGCGATAGGTGTATTGATAGAGATCTTGCCCTCACGCAGGTTAGCCTCGCTCTCGCTCACGATGGTGTAGGACATCTTTGCTTTGTTGGCGAGGTTTGTCATCACCACCTTCGACAGAATCTGCACAGTATTTGTGCTAAGACGCGATGTGTCGATAATCTTCGCCTCGGCGATAGCAACCTTCAGACGGTTTATCTTCTCTTCGAGATGAGCCTGAGCCTCCTTAGCGGCGTCATACTCAGCATTCTCGCTCAAATCGCCCTTGTCGCGAGCCTCAGCAATAGCTGCAGAAGCCTTCGGACGCTCTACTGATTCGAGCTGTTTCAAATCGGCAACGAGCTTGTCGTAGCCTTCTTGTGACATGTAAGCCATGATTTCTTTGTTTGTTTTATTAATGTTTTTTCTTTACTATAACAAAAAAACAAGAATCCCGACACTGTTCCTGCTGCCGGAATTCTCATTCATCTGTCTTTATCTATTGTTTTTCAATATGCTACCGTTTCTGCTACGACAGGAGCAAAGCAGACCTTGATAGCCTTTGCGAAGTCTCACCCAGACTTGCCCGACGCCATGCTCTGCCCTCCGTGTTTAACAAAAATGGTTTGATTGTTTTTGCAAAGTTAGGCATTTAAATCCATATAAACAAGTGTTTCAGCGGAATTTATTTCCCCACTCCGTCGCCGGTCAACCTGCTGCGCACCTCTTAATATAAGTAAAAATATTTGTAGGTTCGGCGAGTTTTGCTTAAATTTGCCGGAAAAAGAAACTACTTGTATGACTATTATTCCAGCAACACCAGCACACGCAGCCGACATCGCTCAGCTCATAATGACGGCGATGACGGAAGATTGCTGCCAGTATCTGGCAGGCAAGGAGCACACGCTCGACGATTTCTATCACATGATGCTCGACCTCGTTCTGATGGACGACTCGCAGTACAGTTGGCGCAACACCTTCGTGGCTGTTGACGAGGAGGCTACGGAGGGCAACGTGGAATACGCACCGGTAGCCGGAGCCATCGTGGGCTACAACGGAGCCGACCTTCACCGCCTGCGCCGCCGCTTCCAGAAAGAAGCGCTGAAGCAACTCCAGATGGACTACTCGCAGATGGACGACGAAACCGAAGCGGGCGAGTTCTATCTCGACTCGCTGGCTATCTATCCCGAATATCGTCGCCGCGGCATAGCACGCCAACTGCTGAAACGTGCCACCGAGCACGCCGCAAGCCTCAATCTGCCTGCAGCGCTGCTGGTCGATAAGGGCAATCCCAACGCCGAGCGTCTATATCGTTCGGTGGGCTTCGAGTATTGCAACGACGCCATGTGGGGCGGACACGAGATGCGCCACCTGCGCTGTCCTATCGCTTAGAACACAAGCAGGCCCAGCACACCACAACACAGCATAACCAGTATCGGGTTGGTCTTGCGGTAGCGTGTCAGGAAGAACGTTACGGCAAAGAGCGCAACGCTGATACCGAAACCTATCGGCTCGTCTTTCGGCGAGCCGAAATTGTCTTTGGTCATAAGCAGCAAGGATGCGGCTGCTATCAAGCCTATAATGGCAGGGCGCAGACCGGCGAACACGCTCTTCACCGCCTTCGAGTCGCGGTGGGTCATGAGGTATCTCGATATGAGTATCATGATGATGAACGGCAACCATATGATGGAGAGCGACGCCAGCACAGAGCCTATCATCGCCATCCACTCGGGATAGCCCTGGTTGAGCACCGCCGTATAGCCTACGTATGTAGCGGCGTTGATGCCGATCGGACCCGGCGTCGACTGACTGATGGCAACGATGTCCGTAAACTCAGAGTTGGTGAGCCACGCATTCTTCACCACCGTCTCGTTGTGTATGAGCGACAGCATAGCGTAGCCGCCACCGAAGTTGAACGTGCCAATCTTCGTGAATATAATGAACAGTTTTAAAAATATCATTTTTCGAGCTTTGAGTTCAACATTTTTCCATAAAGATATCCTGCCAAGCCGGCAGCTATGATGATATATATCGGCGACACGCCCAGCAGCCATATCAGCGCCGCACACGCCACCGGTATCCACGCCGTGCGCCATGTTATGTTCGCCGTCTTCGCCATCTTGAAGCACGGCGCAGCGATGAGCGCCACCACAGCCGGACGCACTCCGCGGAAGAACTTTGCAACATACTCGTTGTCCTTGAAGTTCTGGAAGAACATCGCTATCACCATTATCGCTATAATCGATGGCAACGAAATGCCCAATGCTCCGACTATACCGCCCCACACACCGCGCAACTTGTAGCCGATGTGGCTCGCCATGTCGATGGCAAAGATACCGGGCGTGGTCTGCGCCACAACCATTATGTCCATGAACTCCTGACGGTCCATCCACTGGTGCTTGTCTACAAACTCACGCTCCATAATCGGAATCATGGCGTAGCCGCCGCCCAACGTGAAGGCGCCAATCTTGTTGCATGTAAGAAAAAACTCTAATAACATCTGGATATATAAAATTAAAAAAATCCATTACAGCTGTGCTGCAATGGACCAACTATTTACTAATTCCTATTTTCTCAATTTTGTTTGGACTCCGCGTTTCCGCTTCATCCTGCGTAGGGTGAGAAAGACCGTTACTTGTTGTCTTCTCCCCACATTCCTATTGCAGCTGTAGCTGCGAATAGGCTCATCATTACCGTCATCAACATAACTTTTCTACTTAATTAACCATTTAACTACCAAACTATGTACCTTCTATCAACAATACTAACCTAATAACTTACTTACCTTTTCAACCTAATACCTTTACCAAAGTTACCCTTTACTTTTCACCTTTTCTAATACCTTCTGTGTTGTTATCCTAACCTTTTACCTTACTAATACCTTAGTCATCCTAATCTTTTACCTTCTTGTTGTCCTGAATCTTCTTTACCTTTAAGACTTTCCTATCGAATTATCCTTTCAATACCTTTTACCTAATGTTGTTAGTCAATCGGTTGCCTCACGGTTCCCTTGTTTTGACGATGCAAAGTTACAATTGTTTGCGTACACAAACAAGTGTTTACACTCTTTTTTCGCTTAAAAACGCCTATTTTTGACCTACGTCAACCCTTAATGTGTTCGCACACACCTGCAAACGATTGCAACTTGCCCAACACTTCCCCACCCCGTACGCCGCTTCTCTATACATTATTATATATAATAGCGGCACATCAGAGTTGCGATTGGCGTTACGCGTAGCGCAGGCGCAGCGAGTTGAGCACTACGCTTACGCTTGAGAACGCCATCAGGGCGCTTGCCCACATCGGCGTTATCTGAAAGTCGACGCCGAAGATGTGTAGGGCGCCGGCGGCGAGGGGTATGCAAACGATGTTGTAGACGAACGCCCAGAAGAGGTTCTGCCATATCATGCGCACGGTGCGTCTACTGAGCCTTACGGCTTCGGGCAGCGCCATGAGGTCGTCGCCCATCAACGTTATCTGCGCCACGTCCATCGCCACATCTGTGCCGCGACCGATGGCAATACCCACATCGGCGAGGGCGAGCGCCTGCGTGTCGTTGATGCCGTCGCCCACCATAGCCACGCGCTTGCCTTCGCTCTGAAGTTGCTGCACGAGCGCCTGCTTGTCGCCTGGCAGCACCTTGCTGCGATAGTTGCGTATGCCAGCCTCAGCAGCCCAGTAGCGAGCCGCCTCCTCCTTGTCGCCACTCATCATGTACACCTCGATGCCAGCCGACTGCAGCTGCGCCATCGCCTCCTTGGCATTAGGCTTCAGCGTTTCGCGCTCTTCGAGCGGTATGTCAGACGGGCGTGTGAAGTCGATGTTCGGGTTCGGAATGGTGAGCGTGCCCGTCTTGTCGACGACGAGTGCCAGAATCTTATGCAGGTTCTCCAGCGCCGACGCGTCCTTTATGAGAATCTGCTTCTGCGCCGCCTTCCCGATGCCCACCATGAGCGCCGTCGGCGTAGCCAATCCCATTGCGCAGGGGCAGGCTATGACGAGCACAGCCACAGCCGAGAGAATAGCGTGCGGCAGTGCAGCGTTGCCTCCTACAGCCCACCACACGCAGAACGTGAGCAGCGCGATGGCAGCCACCGTCGGCACGAACACCCGTGCGGCTCGGTCTACGATGCGCTGCACGGGCGCCTTGCTGCCCTGCGCCTCCTGCACCATGCGTATGATGTGCGCAAGAGCTGTGTTCTCGCCAATCTGACGCGCACGCATACGCAGTTTGCCCTGACTGGGTATGGTTCCGGCGAGCACGGTGTCGCCTGCTTTCTTCATAGCCGGTGTAGGTTCGCCGCTTATCATAGCCTCGTCTACGTACGCCGCATCGGCAGTCATGAAACTCTCAGCCGCACACACCACACCGTCCACCGGAATCTTCTCTCCGGCGCGCACCTCTATCGTGTCGCCTATCTGAATCGTCGAGATAGGCACCTCCTCCATGCGGTAGTCGTCGGTGTCTTCCATCTTCTCGTGCGTCACGATGCGCGCCGTCTTGGGCTGCATACCCATGAGCTGGCGTATGCTGCTCGCCGTGCTGTCTTTCGCTTTCTCCTCAAGACACCGACCGGTGAGCACGAACGTGATTATCATCACCGAAGCGTCGAAGTAGGTGTGCCACTCTATGCCGCGTGCTCCCCAAACCGCCTCGCCGAAGAACGTATTGAACGTACTGAAGAGGAACGCTATGAGCGTGCTCAGCGCCACGAGCGAGTCCATGTTCGCCGTGCGATGCGTTATCTGTTTTGCCGCCGACACATAGAAGCGTCTGCCACAGTAGAACATGTTCAAGAGGGCGAGTATGAGGCAGATTTGGTTGTTGAAGGCTCCGTCGCCGCTCATGCCGAAGTACATCGTGAGCGCGGCAAACAGCCACGAAAGTAGCGTGCGGCGGCGCAACAACGTATACTCGCGACGGTTAATCTCCTCGGCGTTGCGGTCGCTCTCCACCACGAGGTCGTAGCCGGAGTTGCTCACCTCGCGCTTCATGTCGTCGAGCGTAATCACATCTGGGTCGTAGTCTACAAGCACCGTGCGTGTAGACAGCGTTACCGTAGCCGAGTTGACGCCCCGCAGCTTACGGAGCGTATTCTCTACGTTGGCGGCGCAGACAACGCACGCCATACCTATAACTGGTATTGTCTTTTTCATATCTATTTACTGCATTTACGAGTTTTATAGGAAAAGTGTAATTTTGATGCTTCAAAAATACAGGAAAAGTGTATTTTTGAAGTATCAAAAATGTAGGAAAAGTGTATTGGCGAGTTTAAAAGCACTACTTCTTCTGCGTATCGGGCAGCAGTCCGGCGATTATGCCGAGCAGCGGCAGGAATGCGCTCACCTTGAAGATAAATTCGACGCTGGTCTTGTCGGCGAGCCATCCGAAGAACGCCGAACCGATGCCGCCCAGTCCGAACATCAAGCCGAAGAAGATGCCGGCTATAAGTCCTACCTTGTCGGGCATGAGGTCGGTGGCGTAGACCACTATCGAGGAGAACGCCGAGGCGATGATGAGTCCGGAGAGGAAGGTGAACACGATGGTCCATGTCAGACTGACGTAGGGCATGGCGAGAGCGAACGGAGCCGCGCCAAGGATAGAGAACCATATCACGTACTTGCGTCCGAAACGGTCGCCGAACACGCCGCCGGCGAGCGTGCCGATGGCGAAGGCGGCGAGGAACACGAAGAGGCATATCTGCGAAGCCTGCACCGAGACACCGAACTTGTCGATGAGGTAGAACGTGAAGTAGCTCGTGATGCAGGATGTGTAGAAGTATTTCGAGAAGATGAGCAGGATGAGTATGAGCAATGCGCCGTACTTTGCGCGTCGGGAGATGTGCGTGTTCAGCGCTTCCGCCTTGCGCGGATGCTTCACGGCGTACTGTAGGCGGGCTTTATACCACGCTCCGAGGCGCACCATGATGAGTGCTGCGAGCAGGGCGGCTATGGCGAACCACGATATGGCGTGCTGTCCGAAGGGCTGGATGATGAGCGCTGCGAGCAGCGGGCCGAGCGCCGAACCGCCGTTGCCGCCCACCTGGAAGATAGACTGCGCAAGACTCTTCTTGCCGCCCGACGCCAGTTGCGTCACGCTCGACGCCGTAGGGTGGAACACGGACGAGCCGAAGCCTACGACGCTCACAGCCAGCAGTATGAGCAGATAGTTCTCGGCGAACGCAAGCATGAGCAGTCCGGCGAGCGTGAAGCACATGCCGACGGAGAGCGCATAGGGGCGCGGATGGCGGTCGGCAGAGAGTCCGGTGAAGGGCTGCAGAATGGAGGATGTCATCTGAAAGACGAGCGTTATGATACCTATCTGCGCGAACGAGAAGTCGAACTTGTCCTTGAGGATAGGATAGATAGACGGAATGATCGACTGTATCATGTCGTTCAGAAAGTGGGAGATACAGCAGATGACGAGCACAGAATAGGCCGTGCTCTCCGCCATTGTAGGGTTGCCTTTAAGTATGCGGCTTATTGATTTCATAAATGTTTTTTATTTTTTTACTTTTAAAAGCGTTTGTGGATGCGTGGTATGGGCAAGATGCCCATACCTCCTATTTAGCCGCAAAGTTACAGCTTTAATCTGAAACAGAAAAGCGTTTGTATGAGATAACCGAAAAAAGCCGGAGGCAACGATGCCCCCGGCTTCTAACTCTAAAAACAAGTTTCTACTATTACGAACTTATATTAACAACTAAACCTTTTCATTATTCTAAGCCGAGCTAAGCCTTCTTAAGCCTTTCTAAGCCAAGAAGAACATAGGCGGCGTTTAAGCCGAACTAAGCCTTCTTAAGCCTTTCTAAGCCAAGGCAAACTAAGCCTTTCTAAGCATTTTTAGGCTAACTAAGCCCTCCCCGACGGGGAGGGTTGGGAGGG
>NZ_JAHQUY010000073.1 GCF_019052365.1 Leyella stercorea | reverse complement strand
GATTTCTCTTTGCCGTACGACACAGAGAAATCCTAATGACCGATTTGGGTTTAACTTATTAATAAACAACCGTCTACACAAGAACTGGAAGATATGGTAGATATTTTCATGTAAACAAATAAAAAAGGGTATGCAGATAGTTGCATACCCTTTTCTATTATTTATATTACATTCGTTTACTCTGCGCGGAAGCTCGGAAGGTCTTCCTTTACGAAGTTCATGATGTACACATGCTCTGCCGTAACCTCAGCCTGCGCCATGCGAACGTATACGTTAGCGCTCTTAGAGAAGAGCTCTGCGGAGCGTGTAGCGTCCTCGAGGATGAGGAGCGACATAACGATGTCGCCAGTCATGTTGTACAGACGGCGTGCGAGGAAATCCTGCACCTCCTGGTCCTGAGCCTGCTTCACGTAATCTAGAGCCTGCTCGTAGAGCTTCACCATCTCAACGACGCGAGCCTTCAGCGGCTTCAGGTCTTCAGAAACCTCCTTCTCGAGCATCTCCTTGATGATGCCGAGGTAGGTGCCGTTGGTGATGTAGCGGATAGCGGCAACCACCTGCAGCTGTGTCGTACCCTCGTAGATAGAGAAGATACGTGCGTCGCGATACAGACGCTGACACTTGTACTCCATGATGAAGCCCGAACCGCCGTGTACCTGGATGGCGTCGTATGTGTTCTGGTTGGCATACTCCGAGTTCATACCCTTAGCAAGCGGGGTGAATGCGTCGGCAAGTCGCGAGTATTTCTTCAGTTCTGCGCGCTCCTCAGGTGTGAGCTTGCGCTCGCGAGAGATGTCCTCAAGAGCCTTGTAGATGTCTACGTAGCGTGCTGTCTGGTAGAGGATAGAACGACCGGCGTCGAGCTTAGCCTTGATGCGTGCAATCATGTCGTAAACAGCCGGGAACTTAACGATGGCTGTGTCGAACTGCTTGCGCTCGCGAGCATACTTCAGAGCCTCGTCGTAAGCAGCCTGGCTAACGCCTACCGACTGTGCGGCGATGCCAAGACGTGCGCCGTTCATGAGAGCCATTACGTACTTGATAAGTCCGAGGCGTGTAGAACCGCAGAGTTCTGCCTTTGCGTTCTTGTAAACAAGCTCGCAGGTAGGTGAGCCGTGGATACCGAGCTTGTGCTCGATGTGGCGTACTGTTACGCCGCCGTCGCGCTTGTCGTAGATGAACATCGACAGACCGCGACCGTCGCGTGTGCCTTCCTCAGAGCGCGCGAGCACAAGGTGGATGTCAGAGTCGCCGTTGGTGATGAAGCGCTTCACACCGTTCAGACGCCATGTGCCGTCCTCGTCCTGTGTAGCCTTGAGCATTACGCGCTGAAGGTCGGAACCTGCGTCAGGCTCTGTAAGGTCCATTGACATTGTCTCGCCAGCGCAGACACGCGGGATGTACTTCTGGCGCTGCTCCTCTGAACCGAACTCGTAGAGAGTCTCGATGCAGTCCTGCAGCGACCAGATGTTCTGGAAGCCGGCGTCGGCAGCCGAAACAATCTCCGAAGCCATTGAGTACGGAGTGATAGGCATGTTCAGACCGTTGTAGCGGCGAGGCATAGAGATACCCCACAGACCAGCCTGGCGTGTAGCCTCGATGTTGTCGTATGTCTTCGATGCGTAGTGCATACGTCCGTCTACGAGGTGCGGACCTTCGAGGTCTACGTCCTCAGAGTTCGGCTCGATGATGTTGGCAGCAATGTCGCCAGTGATCTCGAGCACACGCTTATAGTTCTCGATGGCGTCCTCGAAGTCGACGGGCGCATCCTCATATTTATCTTTGTCGGCGAAGTTGCGCTCCTTGAGCTCTACTACGCGCTGCATTTCCGGGTGATTAAGATAGAAATCGTACTCCGGATGGTCAGTATAAAAGTTAGCCATTACTTATTGTTTGCCTTATAGTACTTGATGAGTTTCGGAAGTACCTCCTCAACAGTGCCGGTGATTACGTAGTCGGCAATCTTGTTGATAGGTGCGTCCGGGTCGTTGTTCACAGAGATGATGATGCCAGAGTCCTGCATACCAGCGATGTGCTGAATCTGACCAGAGATGCCGCATGCGATGTACACCTTCGGGTGAACAGTTACACCGGTCTGACCAATCTGACGGTCGTGGTCGCACCAGCCAGCGTCAACGGCAGCGCGGCTTGCGCCTACCTCGCCGTGAAGCTCCTTGGCAAGCTGGAAGAGCATATCGAAGTTCTCCTTAGATCCTACGCCGTAGCCGCCAGCCACAACGATAGGAGCGCCTTTGAGGTTGTGCTTTGCAGCCTCAACGTGGCGGTCGAGCACCTTCACAACAAAGTCAGTCTCGGGCACGTACTTAGCTACGTCCGGGTAAACCACTTCGCCCTTTGCCTCGCCCTCGTAGAGAGCCTTCTGCATCACGCCGCTGCGCACGGTAGCCATCTGCGGACGGTGCTCAGGGTTGACGATAGTAGCCACGATGTTGCCACCGAAAGCCGGACGGATCTGATAGAGCAGGTTGTCGTAGTGAACACCACTCTTCTTGTCGTCGTAGTCGCCGATTTCAAGCTCCGTACAGTCGGCTGTAAGACCGCTGGTGAGCGAAGAAGAAACGCGCGGACCGAGGTCGCGACCGATAACAGTAGCACCCATGAGCGCTATCTGCGGCTGCTCCTCCTTGAAGAGATTCACAAGGATGTCGGTGTGAGGAGCCGATGTGTAAGGGAAGAGACCCTCAGCGTCGAAGACGAAGAGCTTGTCGACGCCGTAAGGCAGAATCTGATCTTCCACCTTGCCCTTGATGCCAGTGCCGGCAACTACGGCGTTAAGGTCTACGCCGAGCTGGTTGGCGAGCTTGCGTCCTTTGGTGAGAAGTTCCTGAGACACTTCCTGAACCTGAGTGCCTTCTATCTCGCAATATACAAATACGTTGTTCATTATCCAATAATCTTTTCGTCCAACAATTCCTTTACCAAGCCCTCAATGTCGGCGTCGCAGCCTGTGAGAGTCTTGCTTTCCTTAGCCTGGAACACGATGTTCTTGACAGCCTTCACCTTAGTAGGCGAACCGCTCAAGCCGCACTGCTGCGGGTCGCCGTCTACGTCGGCAACGGTCCACTGGTTGAGTGTGAGATAAGGACGCTCCTCGTAGAGGTAATTGTACTTATCCTCGGGCTTGCGCTCCATAGGAGCTGTGGCACGCTTGTACTTCATGACGAGCTTGGCGTTAGCCGGACGGCACGGAGCCGCAGAGCCAGTCACTGTAACTACGAGCGGCATCGGAGCCTCAACAGTCTCTACACCACCGTCGATGTGGCGACGGATAGTGAGTTTGCCGTCCTCGCACTTGAGGATTTCCTCTGCGTATGTCACCTGCGACAAGCCAAGCTTCTGAGCCACCTGCGGACCTACCTGCGCTGTATCGCCGTCGATAGCCTGGCGGCCACCGATCACAACGTCTACGTCGCCAATCTTCTGAATGGCTGTAGCCAGAGCGTAAGATGTAGCGAGTGTGTCGGCACCAGCAAAAAGACGGTCTGTAAGCAACCAGCCTGTATCTGCACCGCGGTAGAGGCCCTCGCGGATAACCTCAGCAGCACGCGGAGGACCCATTGTCAAAATACCTACTGTTGAACCCGGGTTCTGCTCCTTAAGACGCAGAGCCTGCTCCAACGCGTTCAAATCTTCGGGGTTGAAGATTGCCGGTAGGGCAGCGCGATTGACAGTACCTTCGGCTGTCATAGCGTCCTTGCCGACGTTTCGTGTGTCGGGTACTTGCTTGGCAAGTACAACAATTTTCAAACTCATAGTTATAATTAGTAATAAATTATAGTAAATTTTCCATTTAAATGATATGCAAAAGTAATAACTTTATGTTAATCAGCCAAATTAAGAACTCTAAAAATGCACTTTCTGCAACATGTTGCACCATAATTATGTCAAGAAATAATACGGCGGAGCAAGTTTTTTCAAAGTTAAAGCGCCGTTTATTCAACAAATATACGTAACTTTGCACCACAAATTTTCAAAACACAACATTCTTATGGGAGGCATATTTGGCACCATCTCCAAGAAAAGCTGCGTTGCAGATGTTTTCTACGGAACCGATTACAACTCACACCTCGGAACTCGCCGTGGCGGTCTCGCCATGTACAGTAAAGAGAAGGGTTTCACACGCTCTATCCACAATCTGGAGAGTTCGTATTTCAGGACTAAGTTTGAACCGACACTCGACCGGTTCGAAGGTAGCACAGCGGGCATCGGCGTAATCAGCGACACTGACGCACAACCGCTTGTAATCAACTCACACCTCGGACGTTTCGCTATCTGCACAGTTGCGAAGATTGCGAATCTGGAGGAACTTACCAAGCAATTGCTTGAGAAGAACATGCACTTTGCCGAACTCTCGCAAAGCGCCACAAACCAAACCGAACTCGTAGCCTTGCTCATTATTCAAGGCAAGACATTCCGCGAAGGTATAGAGAATGTCTTTCATCACATAAAGGGCTCATGCACAATGATGATTCTCACCGAGGATTCTATCATCTGCGCTCGCGACGCATGGGGCCGCACACCTATTATTATTGGCAAGAAGGACGGAGCATACGCTGCTTCGAGCGAGTCATCGTCGTTCCCTAACCTCGACTACGAGGAGTGCTACAACGTCGGACCGGGCGAAATCGTAGAGCTTACAGCCGACAACATGACACAGATTCGCCCTGCCAACAAGAAGATGCAGATCTGCTCGTTCCTTTGGGTCTACTACGGCTTCCCCACATCTACTTACGAGGGCAAGAACGTTGAAGAGGCTCGCTTCGACAACGGCTACAACCTCGCAAAGACCGATGACGTGGAGGTCGACTGCTGCTCGGGCATTCCTGATTCGGGCACGGGCATGGCTATGGGCTACGCTGCTGGCAAGGGTGTGCCCTACCAGCGCTGCATTGCCAAGTACACTCCGACATGGCCGCGCTCGTTCACACCGTCCAACCAGTCGATGCGTTCGCTCGTAGCCAAGATGAAGCTCATACCGAACAAGGCAATGCTTAATGGCAAGCGAGTATTGTTCTGCGACGACTCAATAGTTCGCGGCACGCAGTTGCGCGACAACGTACACGTACTGTTTGATCAGGCTGGACTGAAGGAGTGTCACATGCGCATCGCTTGTCCGCCGCTCGTATACAGCTGTCCGTTCATCGGCTTCACATCGTCGAAGAGCGATATGGAGCTTATCACACGACGCATCATCAAGAAGTTTGAAGGCGACGCCAATAAGGATCTTGAGAAGTATGCTACAACCGACTCGCCGCAGTACAAGCGCATGGTTGAGGAGATACGCTCGCAGCTGGGCCTCACCTCGCTGAAGTTCAACACCATTGAGCAGCTCATCGCAGCCATCGGACTGCCGAAGTGTCAGGTATGTACCCACTGCTTCGACGGTTCGAGCCAGTATACTCTTGAGGAGCAGGCAGACGAATAAGCGTTCTGAACGAAATACAACAATAATATAACGTGAAGAAAAATCCGTTTCGCAACATGAACAGCGACACGGATTTTTTTCGTTTCTTCAAAATACAAACACACAAATAATGAAAAAGAAAGAACTCTGCTACATCGTTATTGTAGCTGTGCTTGGCGTCTCGCTGCTGCTGAGCTTCGCCGTAGAAGTGTTACACCTCGATTTGGGCGGCTTCAGTTGGGCAGTCGGTTGGGTTTCGTCGCCGATAGCTCTCGCCATTGGCTTCGCCTTTGCGCTGCTGTTGGGCAAGGCTTTTCCCGATTTCAACAAGACGATGTCGAAGAAGATGCTGCAATACTCTGTAATCGGACTCGGCTTCGGCATGAACGTAGACAAGGCGCTCGCTTCGGGCGCCGAAGGAATGATGTTCACCATAGCCAGCGTGTTCGGAACGTTGGCGCTCGGATGGTTGCTGGGCAGAAAGCTGCTGGGCGTAGACACACAGACAAGCTACCTGCTCTCTGCGGGCACAGCCATCTGCGGCGGTTCGGCGATAGCTGCGGTAGGTCCTATCATACGTGCGAAGGCAGAGAGCATGTCGGTAGCGTTGGGCGTGGTGTTCGTGCTCAACGGCATTGCGCTGTTCCTCTTCCCCACTATCGGCGACGCACTTGGCATGACGATGAAGCAGTTCGGCATGTGGGCGGCTATAGCCATACACGACACGTCGTCGGTGGTTGGAGCCGGTGCGGCTTACGACCAGATGCACCCCGAACTTGTGGCTCAGCAGGGCGTGAGTGCTCTGGAAGTGGCTACGACCATCAAGCTGACACGTGCGCTTTGGATTGTGGTGCTTGCCCTCGTCACGCCGTTCTTCTTCCGCAAGCAGCTTGCCGCAGCCGACGGCGCCACGAAGCCTTGGTACTCTTGCGTGCCGCGCTTCATAATATGGTTCGTCGTAGCCATTCTGTTCAACACATACGTGCTGAGCAACGCCGCGCTCATCGGCGACACGGCAGCCGGCATCGGCTCACAGTTAAGCGGAGCCGTAAACAAGCTTGCGAAGAACCTCATAACGCTCTCGCTCTTCTTCATCGGAGCGTCGCTGACGCGCGAGACGCTACGCTGCGTAGGTCTCAAGCCGCTTTTGCAGGGCGTGATGCTCTGGATAAGCATCAGTCTGATAAGTCTGACTTATATATTCTGGCTATAGACACTATAGCATTAAACGCATAAATGTAGCGGAGGCGAGAGACCTCCGCTACTATGTTTTTAGTCCTGATAATAAACTCGCTTCACGCGGTTGCTGATACCGGTGAGCACCTCATACGGTATGGTGTCAATGGCATCAGAGAGCGTTGTAACGGGCAGTTCTTCGCCGAAGATGACAACCTGGTCGCCTTCCTGGCAGTCGATGTCCGTAACGTCGATCATCGCCACATCCATGCAGATATTGCCCACATACTCAGCCTTCTTTCCGTTTACGAGACAGAAGCAATGACGATTGCCGAGATGGCGGTTCAGTCCGTCTGCGTAACCGATAGGTATGGCAGCGATGCGCGAGTTGCGCGTGAGCTTGCCGCGACGACTGTAGCCTACCGTCTCGTCTGCCGGCACATCGTGTATCTGAAGAATCGTTGTCTTCAGCGTCGTCACGTTGTTAATCATCGAGTTGTCGCGCGAGTCGTAGCCATACAGACCGAGTCCGAGTCGGCACATGTCGAGCTGGCGTTCGGGGAAGTGCTCGATGCCTGCCGAGTTGTCGATATGGCGCAGAATCTTATGTGGAAACGCCGCACAAAGCTGACTGCTGCCACGCTTGAAGAGTTCGAACTGATGAGCCGAGAACTCGTCGAACGAGTCGCTGTCGCTGCCCACAAAGTGAGAGAACACCGAGCGCGGCACAATAGACGACTGGTGCTGCAGGCGGTCTATCAGTTCCGGCATATCCTTGTCGGGGTCGAAGCCAAGTCGGTGCATACCGGTGTCGAGCTTTATGTGTACGGGGAAATTGCTTATACCCTCCTTCTGCGCCTCGCGAACGAGCGCGTCGAGCAGTCGGAACGAGTAGACTTCGGGTTCGAGGTCGTAGTCGAACATGGTCTTGAACGCCGACATCTCGGGGTTCATTATCATTATGTTCGACGTGATACCGTTCTTGCGCAGCGTCACGCCCTCGTCGGCCACAGCCACAGCGAGGTAGTCTACGCGATGGTCCTGCAGCGTCTTAGCTATCTCCACCGCACCTGCGCCGTAAGCGTCAGCCTTAATCATGCACACGAGCTTTGTCTCCGGTCGCATGAACGAGCGGTAGAAGTTCAAGTTCTTCACCACGTTCGAGAGATTCACCTCGAGAATAGTCTCGTGCACCTTCTTCACAAGCAGTTCGGTGATGTTGTCGAAACCGAAGCGGCGTGCGCCCTTGATGAGTATCACCTCGTCGCGCAGCGACTCGAACACCTTGCTGTGAATGAACGACGTAACGTCGTGGAAGAAGTATTTCTCCTGAACCTTTATCAGGTCGGCATGCTCCATAATCTGCGGACCAATGCCTATTATCTTCTCAACGCCGCGCTGCACACTAAGGTCGGATACTTCCTTGTAGAGCACGTCGAGCGGTTCGCCGGTCTGGTAGATGTCGCTGAGTATGAGCGTGCGCTTGCGTCCCTTGTGATCTGGGCGACGGCTCATGAAGTCGAGCGCTATGTCGAGCGAGTTGATGTCCGAGTTGTACGAGTCGTTGATGAGCGTGCAGCCCTTCTGACCCTCTTTCACTTCGAGGCGCATCGCCACCGGTTCGAGCGACGCCATGCGCTCGGCGAGATGCTCGCGCGAGAGTCCGAGATGCAGCGCTACGACAGCCGTCGTTACGGAGTTGCGCACCGACGCCTCGTCGATGAACGGCAGCACATACTCGCCTGCCTCATCGTTATATATATAATGTATAGTGGATGTGAGTCCCTTCTTCTCCACGCTCTCCACGAAGAGCGCAGCCGAGCGGTCGTTCATCGACCACGCGAGGTTCTCGCCCTTGTAGCCTACGCTGCGCACCACACGGTCTACCACCTCGTCGTCCTTGCAGTAGACGATGGTCTTTGTGTCGTGGAAGAGCACCACCTTCTCGCGGCACTTCTCCTCGAGCGACGAGAAGTTCTTCTGATGGGCGTCGCCGATGAACGTGAGCACGGCGATGTCGGGCTGTATGATGCCGCGCAGAGCCTGCATCTCGCCCGGTTCGCTGATGCCAGCCTCGAACACTCCCACCTGGCTCTGCTCGTTGAGCAGCCATACGGAGAGCGGCACGCCTATCTGCGAGTTGTAGCTACGCGGCGAGCGCGTAACCTTCATCTCCGGCGAGAGCAACTGGTAGAGCCATTCCTTCACGATAGTCTTTCCGTTGCTGCCCGTGATGCCCACAATAGGTATGTCGTATTCCTCGCGGTGACGCTCGGCGAGTCGCTGCAGGGCGACAAGCGAGTTCTCCACTTTCAAGAAGTTTGCGTCGGCGTATGTTGTGTTATAGTCGGCAGGAACATCCTCTACGACGAAGTTGCGCACTCCGCGGCGGTAGAGGTCAGAAATGTAGTTGTGACCGTCGTTGCGTCCCGATTTCAAAGCGAAGAACAATGTCTCCTCTGCGAAACAGAGCGATCGGCTGTCAGTAAGGAGGAACCCGATATTGGCGTCTGCTGTGCCAAAGCGGTGGGCTCCGATGAGCGTTGTTACCTTTTCAATAGTATAAGTCATTTTTCCGTACTATATTTTTCGTGTGCAAACTTACTTATTTTCTCGCATATACAAGCAAAAAGTATCATAAAAATATTACAATCTATTTAATTCTTCGATATTCTTGTCCACCTTTTCAAACTTTTGCTTTCCGAAGCTATAACTGAATCGTAGCATAACTTTACGACTTTCTCCATAGCCCCAAGACGAAATATTCAAAGCATCCTTTATGCCATAGCTGTCCCAACGCTCAGTATGGAAGATATCTGTCATCAAAAGAGAAAGACGCATACGTCCATCATGCCAACTCTTGTTAAGGTCAACATCTACACTTCCAGTTGACTTGCTCACTTCATAGCTTCCACCTTGTCGCTTCGAATAGTACCTTCCTGATACTTCAAGGGTGATACAGGCAGGCAGGAAAATACTGTTGGTTGCAGACAAGAAGCAGGATGGACGCTTGTATTCATGTTTATATGTTTCGTAATCCAGTTTATTCATAAAGTAGTATAATCCTGCATTTGCACTGAACTGCCACCAAGAAGCCACGCGTTTTGAGAATATGGCATCAAGACCTATTTGTTGCTGTTTGCCTAAATTTTTCGTCGTCATGACTGTTTTGTTCTCACCATACACGTCAGTAATTGATGTAAAATAATCGTTGAGTTTGTTGTAATATAGATTCAAAGACAGGTTTCCCAATGTATAGGAAAGCATAATCTTATTGCTTATTTGAGGTTCGAGGAACGGATTACCTTTCCAATAAGTCAATTCGTCAAGCAGATACTCAAATGGATTCAGGTCTTCATAACGGGGTTTGTCCTGTCTTCTGCTGTATAGCAGAGCGATTTTGCTCTTTTCATTTATTGTATATGATGCACTCAGATTTGGGAACAATCGAAAATGACTCTGTTTGTTTGTCTCAGAATCTTGGTTCGTTTGCGATTTGAGTCTGTTGTATGTGTGCATATACTCCATACGCAGTCCTGCACTCAACTCGATTTTATTCCAAGTATGAGTGTATTGAGCATATGCCTCAAGGTTTTTCTCCTCGTAATAGAAGTTGTTTGAGCGTTGTGTGTCTATTGCACCATTCTTCTTGAAGAGAAACGTATTGTTACTATTGATAAGAGTAGTCTTGACACCTGCAAGTATTTCGTTCTGAGCATTCGGGTTGTATTTATAGTCTGCAAGAAGCGCATAGATATCAATGTCTTTATCTGGCTCAGAATAGAAAAGATCTGAACGTATAGGCATATTGGTTGCAGAGAAGTACTCATTAGGCTGCTCGCAACGAGCATTGCCATCAAAATGTGTCCAATCTGCCGAAAACGAAAACTGCATCTTTGATGATGGTCTATACTGATAATTCACGTTGTTGCTATATTGGAGGTTTTTCTGTTCAATATAGTTGTTACGTGCTTTGAGTATGTTATCCAACAGATTTGTTCCTTGATAGATTTCTGTTGTTGTCTCAGTCTCTCCTGGTCCAACAAGCACATTTACAGTGCTGTTCATAAAAAGCTTGTTCTTTTGATTAGGTTGCCACGAAAAATCAATGCCTGCAGAATAAGTGTTTCGTTTGTCTGTATCTGTCGTCTCTGAAATATTCTTGTCTCCATTTTGAACCTTTTCGTAACCATAATCCATCGAATGGTGTCCTAAACTATGATTATAGTTCAGGCCCAATTGCCATTTGTTCGTATTATAAGAAACAGCGAAATCAGAATTCTGTTTTAGATTTTCCCAATAACCAACGCTATGTGATGTCGTTACGAAAAAACCAGATGTTTCAGATGTTTTAAGAATAATATTTATTACACCGCCAGCACCCTCCGACCCAAAACTTGCATTCGGGTTATGGGATATTTCTATTTGTGATATTTTCTCAGAAGACATGGAGCGGAGATAAGTTGACAACTCGTCTCCCTGCAGCATTACTTTTCTACCATTAACATATATGGCTGTTCCACCAAGCGAAGCCAAGGATATTTCGCCCTTGTTATTCACGGAAACGCCTGGAGAATGCTTCAGAACCTCTAAAGCATTTCCGATGTCTGTAAGATATGATTGGGCAACATTAATATGAATCTTGCCGTTCGAAGAAGTTGTCATTGGACGTGATTTCCGTGCTGTGACTACAACATCTTGCAGAGAAATCTCGTCAGGTTCCAAATATATGTTCGGAATAGCGGTAGGACCTGTTATTGTTATATTCTTCTTTATCTCCTTATAACCCAAGGTCCTTATGCATAAAAGAAACTCACCTTTATGAACAGGCAAATGGAAACACCCATTACTATCAGTTACGGTTGTCTCTATTAGAACATTCTCTGGCAGAGATACCAACATGACGACAGCTGCATCAAGTCCTTTGTTTTGTTCGTCTAACACTCTTCCACCGATGCTTTCTTGAGCATTCACAGACATCGCAAAACTTATGCCTACACAAAACAGTAGCATCTTTGCAATAAAATTGCCAATCGGTAATAGTCTCTCTTCAAAGTCTGCCATAACAAAAGGATGGATTAAAAGTTATATCGCAAATTTACTAATAAAAAGGATAAAAACAAAACAATGATAAAAGCAGAAATGCCGCACTTTTTGCGGATTATTGTTCCGTAACACCCACTTCCTTCCAATCAACAAGCCCCTTTCCTTGGTCGTCGAGTTCAACGGCAAGGGCTATAACCTTACGCTTGTCGGCCTTGAACGGCTCGGTATATCGGTTGTCAACAATCTGTTTCTCCGCAGCGGCTATGCCTCCATTCTTTGCGAGTTTCAGTTCTATAACATATATGTAGTTGTCTGTTGTTACAACCATATCTATCCTGCCAGTCGCAATCATTCGCTCCACCTCCACACGGAAACCAATGGCGTTGAAGATGGTGCTCATAATCAGCCGATAGCGCTCCTCCATATCCATGCTTGCCAGCTTTTTGTTGCTGTAAGGCACATCGGCTATAAGAGCCTTCATAAACTTCTTTGCCTCGTCTGTATTGCCCATATACATGTGCATGTACAGATATGCCTGCGCCGACTGGATGTCTCCGCGCTTACGCATGGCCAACGCTGGCAGCACGGTTTCGTATAACGCCTGACGAACTTCGTGATTGGGGAATCCGAGCAGGTATAGTCCGTTCATGTATCCCTTAATCGTGAGATAACCCGACTGGTAGAGGAAGAGTTCCGCTCCGCCTCCTGTCACGTCAGATGTCTCGATGATGGTGCTGAGTATGGCGCTATGGTCGTAGTCAGTCAGCTTTATCTCCATGTCGTCTACAAACTTGAGCAGAAGCGAGGTCGCTCCCGATGTAGCCCAATAGTTCTTGATATCCTTGTCTGCCAAAGCGTTCACAAGACTGAACGGATTGTATACATCAACCAAGTTGCTACGACAGAAGTGATAGCCGTCGTAATTGGTCTTCAGTCGAGCCATCGTCTCTTCCTCTGTCCATCCGTTCGCCTCGCCCATCGCCTTCACTTCTGGACCGAAATAGTCGGTTATCTCCTGAGTGGTGATGCCGCAGATGGCTGCAAACGGCTCGTCGAAACTGATGTTGCTGAGATTGTTGAGGACAGAGAAGAGGGATATTTGCGTGAACTTCGTGATGCCGGTGATGAAGACGAAACGCTCGTACTCGTCGTCGGCTTTCAGTATGGCGAACACTTCGCGGTAAACTGCTGTACACGCCTCATGGTCGGGCGTTTTCCATGAATGCTGCAAGGGCGAGTCGTACTCGTCTATCAATATCGCTACCGACTCGCCAGTCTGCTGGCAGGCGGTCTGAATGATTGTATCGAAGCGGTCGGCTAACGAAGCGCCTTCGTGCATTGTTATACCATACTTCGCCTCTTCGCGCGAGAACGCCATGCTGAGATACGAGCGGATGGTCTTTTCCGATGCTCCAGCGCGACTCATGTCGAGCCTTATCACGGGCGACTTCTTCCATTCCTTTTCAAGTTTCATTATCTTCAGTTCTTCGAAAAGGTCGCTTCTTCCCTCGAAATAAGTCTGCAACGTATCTACAAGCAACGACTTTCCGAATCGTCGCGGACGACTCAGATAGTTATACTTCTTTCCTCTGTTGACAAGGTTCCAAACAATCTCGGTCTTGTCGACATAAGCATAGTTGTTTCTTCTTATTTCCTTGAACGATTGTATGCCAACCGGTAGTCTTCTCTCTTCAAAGTCTGCCATAACAAAAGGATGGATTAAATGTTATATCGCAAAGTTACGAATAAAAAAGGATAAAAACAAAACAATTCTTGCTATTATCTCAACGTTTTCTCATCGGACACCGAACGCAATCTGATCGGACACCGAACGCAATCCAATCGGACGGCGGACGCGATCTGATTGGGCGGCGTACGGAGCACGATGACTTTTCGTGTGCTTTTATGGAGAGAAAGCGCAATTGCAACCCTCACTTGCCGAATACGTATACGGGCAATACATCAGCATAAAACTACAGATGCAAACGAAAAGAAGCGGATTCTGATTGATAAATATCAATAAAACATAGGGATATATAATAAAATTGTTATTATGTTTGCGCAAACAACTAATTATTCATACCTTTGCATCGTCAAAAGATTAATAGATTGTTTAGGTTAGTAGTAATAGATT